>CAYMQR010000081.1:0-2941 GCA_964392195.1 uncultured bacterium
CCATGCAGTCCCACCCCGGGCAGCGCGTGCCGATGCAGCGTTCGCAGTCTGGCACTGGGGGCAGGACGAATCGAGCGCGCCGCGACAGCGCGCCCCAACGTGCGGGAGACGAGGCACGGATCGGCGCGAACACGCCCACGGTGGCCGTTCCCACCGCGGCGGCGAGGTGCATCGTGCCGGTCGAGCCGCTCACCACCACGTCGGCCTCGGCGAGGAGCGCGGCGTGCGCGAGCGGCCCCGCGTAACCCACGTGGACCGGCGCGGCCGGGTCCGCGCCCGCCGCCACCGTCGCGGCGAGCGCCACCTCGTTCGGCGCCGCCGTCACCACCACGTCCACGTCGCCGCCGCGATGGAGCTCGCGCACCAGCGAGCGATAGCGCGCGGCGTCCCAGTTCCGCGACGAGCCGCCCATCCCCGGATGGACCACCACCCGCGGCCGGGCTCGCTCCGCCGCGGCGCCGAACGTGGCCGCGAGCCACGCCCGCGCCCGCTCCCGGTAGACGTCCGGCAGCGCGAGCCGCGCGTCGGGCAGCGGCGTCGACCAGAGCTGCCCCACCTTGGTGGGCCGCCACACGCCCGGCGAGGGATCGGCCGGATCGCGCGCTGGCGCGGGGAGCGGCTCGGCCTCGCGCACTCCCGCCAGCCGCACCAGCTCGAGGTTGAAGTCGGCCTCCGAACGCAGCGACGCCGAGCGGTGCTGGCGCGGCCGGATCGTGTAGGCGAGCGCGTCGAGGTTGGAGAAAGCGCCCACCCGCACCGGCACGCCGAGCGCCGCCGCGATCCAGCCGAGCGGCCAGCGCGGCCGGAAGAAGAAGACGCGATCGAACCGCCCGCGCCGCACCAGCCCCGCGAACGCCCGGAGCCGCGCCTTCCCCGCCCCGGGCAGCACCACGGTGCGTGCGATCCGCGGGTCGTGGGCGACCAGCTCGGCGTTCGCCTCCGACGCCACGAGCGTGAGCTCGTCGCCGGCGCGGGCGAGCGCATCGATCGCCGGCAGCGTCAGCACCAGATCGCCGAGGCGATCGTCCCTGACCACGAGGGTGCGCATGCGGCGATCGAGCCTCATCCGATGGGCGGCCTGGCACGCAATCCGGGTCGGTGCCCCGCGCCGCGCCGGCCGTGCTACGACGCTTTACCTAACATGCGCCGCCCCCCCGAGGAGACCCGCCCGATGAACCGAGCTCGATCCGCGCTCGCCCTCACCTCGCTCGCCGTCGCCTTCGCCACTGCCTGCGGCCCGCGCGTGGCGATCCGCCCCGACGCCCAGCTCGGCGCCGAGTATCCGTTCCCCGACGAGGCCCGTCACATCCAGACGGTGGTGGACCTCGGCAAGGACACGATGAAGCGCGACTACCCGGCGGGCACGCCGGCCAAGCGCGACGCCCACATCAAGGCCCACGGCTGCGTGCGCGCCGACGTCACCGTGCGCGACGACGTGCCCACCGAGCTGCGCCACGGGCTCTTCGCTCGGCCCGGCCTCTACCGCGCGTGGATCCGCTACTCGAACGGCCTCCCCAAGCCGCCCGAGGACGACGCCGACAACGTGCGCGGCATGGCGATCAAGGTCACCGGGGTGGCCGGGCCGAAGCTCATCAGCGACGAGGCGCTCACCCAGGACTTCCTGCTGGTGAACTACCCGGTGTTCTTCGTCGCCGACCCCGCCGACTACGTCGACTTCGCGCGCGCCGTCTCGCAGGACAGCCCGCTCGGCTACTTCCTGGGCTGGAACCCGTTCGCCTGGAAGATCCACGACCTGAGGCTGTTGCTCGACGCCGTCGGCCAGAAGACGCCGAGCCTGCTCGCGGCGAGCTACTTCAGCGAGACGCCGTACCGCATGGGCGAGGGGCAAGCCGCCAAGTTCGCGGCGAAGCCGTGCGCGCAGGTCGCCGCCGCGATGCCCGACGAGCCGTCGGCCTCGTACCTCCGCGAGGACCTCGAGAAGCGCTTGGCCGCCGGATCGGCGTGCTTCGACTTCGGCGTCCAGCTCCAGAAAGATGCGGTCGCCATGCCCGTCGAGGACCCGACCGTCGAGTGGGACGAGAAGGTCTCGCCATACGTGCCCGTCGCGAAGATCGAGATCCCCGCCCAGACCTTCTCGAGCCCCGCGCAGGATGCGTTCTGCGAGAACCTGTCCTTCACGCCCTGGCACGCCTCGCCCGAGCTCCAGCCGCTCGGCGCCATCAACCGCGCGCGCAAGGTGATCTACGACGAGATCTCCAAGACCCGCCACGCCCAGAACGCCGTCAAGCGCGCCGAACCGACCGGCTTCGAGAGCTTCTGAGGGTGCGTTTCGCGGCCCCTGGAGGCCCGAAATCGGCCATTTCCCGCGGGAAACACGCGCAGAGCCGCGTGTAAAGCAGATGCTTTACAGAACGCCTCGGGCGGGCTCACGCCCGCCCCTACACAACCCTGCGCAACGGCACAGGCCCTGTAGGGGCGACCGTCAGGTCGCCCGCGCTCGGAACCGCGCGGCCCCACTCGGATCCGCTCCCCGGCGGGCTCGCGCCCGCCGCTACGGCCGCGGTCCGTGCTCGTCGACGGAGCGACGACGCTCCACCCACGGCTGGAGCGCGCCCGCTTCGTCGGGCGCCGGGGATCGAGTGGCCTCGTACAGCGATCTGCGTGGGTAGCGGCGGCGGGAGCTCGCGCGTATCGCCGGGCACGCGGCGCGTGCCCCTCCAGACGGAACGGCTCGGCTACCGCTCGTAGCGGCGACCGCAAGGTCGCCGGGGCGCCCCGGCGGGCTCGCGCCCGCCGCTACGGCTGCGGTGCGTGGTCGTCGAGGGAGCGACGGCGCTCCACGCGGCGCAATCGCCCTTGATCGCTCGCGCGGCGCGGGCGATCGTTGCGACGCGGCGGCGACTCGTCGGCGCCACATCCGGCCCCGCCCGCGATCGGAGACCGCCATGGACCTGCGCGACACGCCCGAGCAAGCCGCCTT
>CAYMQR010000081.1:3041-13176 GCA_964392195.1 uncultured bacterium
GCCCGCGATCGGAGACCGCCATGGACCTGCGCGACACGCCCGAGCAAGCCGCCTTCCGCCGCGAGGTCCGCACCTGGCTCGAGCAGAACCTCCCCGAGGGTTGGCGCGAGGGCAGCGTGCGCGAGCCCGAGGACGCCGCCGAGCGCGTCGCGTTCCTGAAGCGCTGGCAGAAGAAGCTCTATGACGGCGGCTGGGCCGGCCTCAACTGGCCGAAGGAGTACGGCGGGCGCGCGATCGGCACGATCGAGTACCTGATCTGGGCCGAGGAGTACACGCGCCTCGAGGCGCCCAACATGATCAACCTGTCGGTCGGCACGGCGCTGGTCGGCCCGACGGTGATCGCCCACGGCAAGCCGTGGCAGAAAGAGCGCTTCCTGCAAAAGATCCTGACCGGCGAGGAGATCTGGTGCCAGGGCTTCTCCGAGCCCAACGCCGGCAGCGACCTGGCGAGCTTGCGCACCCGCGGCGAGGTGCGCGGCGACAAGATCGTCGTCAACGGCCAGAAGACCTGGACGAGCTTCGCCCACCAGGCCAACTGGTGCATCCTCGTGGTCCGCACCGATCCCCAGTCGGTGCGCCACAAGGGGCTCTCGTTCCTGCTCGTGGACATGAAGAGCCCCGGCATCACCATCCGGCCGCTCGTCGAGATGACCGGCGAGGCGTGGTTCAACGAGGTCTTCTTCGACGGGTGCGAGGTGCCGCTCGAGAACGTGGTCGGCACCGTGGACCGCGGCTGGGACATCGTCATGCACACGCTGGCCCACGAGCGCGGCAGCTCGGCGCAGCACGCGCGCCTCGCCGCCGAGGTCGAGCGGTTGATGGAGATCGCCAAGAAGACGCCGCGCGCGGACGGCACCACCGCGGCGCAGGACCCGCTGGTGCGGCAGAAGCTCATGGACTTCGCGGCGCAGAACCTGATCCTGCGCATGACCGCGTACCGCAACGCGAGCACCATCGAGAAGCACGGCGTGCCGGGGCCCGAGGGCTCGACGCTCAAGATCCTGTGGTCGAGCCTCGACCAGCGCGTGAAGGAGTTCGCCGTCGACCTGATGGGTCCCGCCGCGCTGGTGCGGCGCGGCGATGACGTCGCCATCGACGACGGCTACTGGGCCTACGAAGCCCTGTGGTCGCGCGCCGCCACCATCTACGCCGGCACCTCCGAGGTCCAGCGCAACATCATCGCCACGAGAGTCCTCGGCCTGCCGCGGTGAGCGAGGGCGAGAACCCGTACGCAGCGCCGTCGCCGATCGACCGACCGAACCACGTCACGATCGCCGAGCAGCCGGACGGTACCGAGGCCCACCAGATCGACGTCGAGATCACCGTCGACGACATCGTCGACTTCAACGCGTTCCACGTCACCGAGTCGCCGGCCGGGCGCCGGCAGACCCGCTCGCGGCGGATCGTGCTCGCGATCTATGCGGCGATCCTCGCGGCGCCCAGCCTCTCCTCCCTCGCCGAGCCATCGCGGCTCGACGGGTTGATGGTGAGCCTGTTCGTCTTCGTGTGCATCCTGATCCCGGCCTGGCCAGTCATTCAGCGGATGGCGGTCCGACGCTCGATTCGATCCGCGTTCGCGAGTGCGCGAAACCTCGGCTCGCTGGGCCCGCGACAGGTGACCCTGACGCCGCGAGAGCTCCGGATCCGCGGCCCCTACACGGACGATCGCGTCCACTGGATCGCCATCGAGGAAGTCGAGGTGGGCTCGGGCGCGCTCTACCTCTACACGTCGGGCACCAACGGCTACGTCATCCCTCGTCGCGCGTTCGCGAACCACGCCGAGTTCGAGGCCTTCGTCGCGCTCGCGCGGAAGTACCAGCACGCGGCGCAGGTGGGCTAAACCGCGGGCGACCACTCTCGGGAACGCACCACTGCACGATCCATCGTCGAGCGCCTCGGCATGGCCGATCCCACCAATCCGTACGCCGTCCTGGACGACCCCGCGGCCCCCCGCGGGCACGCCGCGACGGTTCGCGGCATCGGCACCGACACGATCGAGCTCGAGCTCGAGGTCACCGTTCTCGATCACGAGGCGCTCGTCGAGCACTACCTGCGCTCGCCCGCCTTCGTGAAGTCGGTGCGGCAGGCGCAGCGGAGGGTGGTCGTCTCGTCCGTGCCGTTGTTGCTGGCGATCGGGCTCGCGAGCCTCACCGGGTTCGGCTCGACCAGCGCTGCGGTCCTCGTCGGGCTCGGCGGCGCCGTGGCCGCCACCATCACGCTCGCGATCCCGATCGGCCGCCGGGGCGACGTCCGACGCGGCTACGGAAAGCAGCGGCTCGGTGCCACCGCATGGCGCGTCCTCGGTCCGCGCCGGGTTCGATGCACGCCGACCCGCTTCGAGTGGTGGTCGCCGTGGAACGACGTGCGCGTGTCGTGGGCCGCCGTCGACGAAATCGAGACGGGTATCGCAGCCGCCTACGTCACCGCACCGTATCCCCATTGCGACATCGTCCCTCGCCACGTGTTCGCCAACGACGCCGAGTTCGACTCGTTCGTCGCGCTCGCACGCGAGTATCAGGCACGCGCCGGGAGCGTGTAGCGCCGGCCCCGCACTCCCCTCACCCGACGCAGCGCGTGGCCTGCTCGGCGACGTGGCGACCCTCGCTACAGGTAGCGCGCCTCGAACTGACGCGGCGTGAGAACCTCGGTGCCACCGAATCCGTTCGCGCGCAGGAGTGCGCGGTCGCCGGAGACCACGCACGCCACCTCGGCGGCGACGGCGCAGGCAAGGAACTTCAGGTCGTCCGGGTCGGTGCAGGCGGCGGCGGGGATCGGAGTCGCCTCGACGAGCTCGGCGTGGCGGCACACGGCATCCACCACACGAGCGGCGTCGATGGCCGGAAACCGCCGCTCGAGACGCTCGGCGACCTCGCGATACTCGGCGAGGACCTCGACCGACGCGACCATGTCGAAACGACCCTCCCACCAGGCGGCGAGGATCCGCCCGGGGATCCCGGCGAAGAAGATCGCGGACATCAACACGTTGGTGTCGAGGACGACCTTCATCCGCGGCGTCGCGTCTCCCGGATCGCCGCGCGCACGTCGCTCGACTTGAGCCCTGCGTGGCGCGCCTGTTGCCGCGCTCGCGCGACCAGCGGCTCCACCTCACGGCGCGACGGCGGGTCGATGCGCTTCAGGACCACGACGTCCTTCTCGGCCAGGACGACGAAGCGCGCGCCGGGTTCGAGACCGAGGGCCGCTCGAATCTCCTCGGGGATCACCACCTGCCCCTTGGACGACAACCGCGTGGTGGCCAGCTCTGCCATGTCCAGCACCTCCCGGGCCGCATCTTACCCGTAAGATCGGGTGCCCGGCGCGACCGCCGCTCTCCCTCACCCGAAGCAGCGCGTGGCGTGCTCGGCGACGTGGCGGGCGAAGTCGGTGGGGCGGTCCTCGTGGTGGAAGGCGCGCGCACCGGCGAGCTCGAACCACTCGACCGGGCCGGCGAGCTGGTCCTTCATGGGCCGCGCCCGGGCGATCGGGAAGATCGGGTCGTCGGTACCCCACACGAAGCGGACCGGCACGCGGATCTTCCGGTGCGCGTCGGCGAGCTGGTCGACCTCGCTTTGCCGTAGCGCCCGCAGCAACCCGAGCTGCGCCTCGAAGTAGCGATCGTCCTCGAGGAGCGGCCGCACGAACCACTCGCCGAACTCGCCGTCCACGAAGTGCCTGTCGGTGAAGCAGCCGCCGAAGCCGAGCGGCGAGCGGCGCACCGCGGCCACCGAGAGCAGCCGCCGCACCATCGTCGTGCCGCCGGGCACGCGGACCGTGGCCTGGTAGAGGCGGATGATCGAGGGGGTGAAGCCCGGGATCTCGGTGTCGCCGAGCACCAGGCCCGCGGCACGCGGGTCGTCGGCGGCGAGGAAGCGCGCGATGCCGGCGCCGCTGTCGTGGGCCACCAGCACGTAGCGATCGAGACCGAGCACGTCGATCGCGCGCCGCAGGCTCTCGGCGTAGCCGTGCAGCGTGAGTGGTGCGCCCGCCGCGACGCTCGAGCGTCCCGCCGACGGCAGGTCGATCAGGTGGCACGTGAAACGCTCGGCGAGCACCGGCACCACGGCGCGGTAGGTCGCCGAGTGAAGCGGCCAGCCGTGCACGAACACCAGGCTCGGACCGGCGCCGAAGCGGAAGTGGGCGAGCTGGGCATTCCCGACGTCGATGCGGGACACGTCGGGAGCGCGCAGCGCCGCGCCCACGTCGTGGAGCGAGAACGCGCTCATCGCGCACCTCCCTCGGGCTTGCGGGTGAGCAGGTAGAGGAGCGGGCCGAACGAGCCGAAGCCGAGCGTCGCCACGATCCACGGCCACGGGTTGCGGCCGCTCGCGCGCGCGTCGCGCCACATCCACGCCATCACCAGCGTGAGCGCGATCACCAGGTCGGCGAGCACCTGGCCGCCGGCCAGGCTCGCGAGGTGCGGCGCGACGATCCCCCAGTAGCCGTGGGTCCAGAGCGCCGCGGCGGTGAGCGCGGTGAAGGGGATCAGGATGGCGATCGTGACGGCGCGGGGCATGGCGATCCTCTCTCGCCCGGCGAGCCGCGGCGCGAGGCAGCGCCGAGGGGTCCGGTGCGGTGGTTCCGGGCACGCAAGGTGCGCTCGCGGTGCGGCGCTCGCAACGACCTCGCGAGGTAAGTGACGGCGCGCCGGCGCGGAGCGAGCCTACGCGCCATGCCCAGCCGATCGACCACCAACGCCGGCCTCTTCCCCGCGCTGCTCAAGCACTGGCGCGCCAAGCGCGGCTTGAGCCAGCTCGACCTGGCGCTCGCGTCCGACGTCTCGGCGCGCCACGTGAGCTTCCTCGAGACCGCGCGCGCCAAGCCGAGCCGCGAGATGGTGCTGCGCCTCGGCGCCACCCTGGACGTGCCGCTGCGCGACCAGAACGCGCTCTTGCGCGCGGCGGGCTTCGAGGGCGAGTTCGGGGAGCCCGACGGCGAGGCGCTGCCGGCGCTGATCCAGCAGACCCTCGACGAGATGAAGCGCCAGCAGGAGCCCTACCCGCTCGTCATCATGGGCCGCACCTACGACCTGCTCGACGCCAACGCGGGCGCCTTCGTGCTGCTCACGCGGCTGCTGCCCGCGCTGCCCGATCCGGCCACGTTCAACCTCCTGGAGGCGATGCTCGACCCGGCCCAGCTCAAGCCGCGCATCCTCGACTGGGAGCGGACCTGCCGGCTGGCGCTCGACCGGCTCCACCGCGAGGCGCTCGGCGAGCTCGACGACGGCTCGCTCTCGGCGATGCTCGATCGGTTGCTCTCGCGCCCCGGCATCCCCGCCGAGTGGCGCCAGCCGGATCTATCCGAGCCGACCCAGCCGTGCTTCACGGTGCGCCTCGACGCGGGCGGCGAGGTGCTGAGCTTCCTCACCACGCTCACCGCGTTCAGCGCGCCCCAGAACGTGCGCGTCCAGGAGCTGCGCATCGAGTCGTATTACCCGCTCGACGACGCCACCCGCGCCGCCTGCCACCGTTTCGCCGGGTGAGCCGCGATCGAGCGCTGGGGCGGCCGACGAAGCAGCCCTCCACGGCGATTGATCCCCCGTATCCGTAGCGGCGGGCGCGAGCCCGCCGGGACGCCCCGGCGACCTCGCGGTCGCCGCTACGAGCGACGCCAGGGAATCGATCGCCGCCGCGGCGCCTCACGCGCTCAGCAACAGCCAGGCGCCCAGGCCGATCGAGGCGCCGGTCAGGATCCCCTGGAAACGCCGGATCACCGTGCCGCTCAGGCTCGCGCCCACCTTCGCGATCGCGTGGGTGAGGCCGGCCATCGCGATCGTGCTGCCGGCGGCGAACGCGGCCAGGAAGAGCCCGCCGTGGACGCCCGAGCCGCCGCTCAGCGCCGGCATCAGCAGCAGCAAGCTGCCCGCGCCGCTGACGCCGTGGATCAGCCCCACCCACAGCGGGTTGCGCTCGTCGGCCGCTCCCGCCACCACGTGCCGCCGCGCGCACCACGCCGACCACAGCGCGCTCCCCATGAGCGCGATCCCGGCGAACCGGTCGCCCCACGCCGCCGCGACCTCGACGTGGGCGTGATGCGCCACGAGCAAGAGCGGCAGCGCGAGCGCCAGGGTGCCCAGCGCGTGGCCCGCGCCCCACGCGAGCCCGATCCGCCACGACCCGCGGCGGCGCACCAGCGCCACCGGTCCGAGCGAGAGCACGTGATCGGGCCCCGTCACCGCGTGCAGCGCGCCGGAGCCCGCGCCGTAGAGCACCATCGTGGCCATCGTTCGTCCTCCTCGGCGGCGACGGAGCAGGGGCCGATGGCCCCGTGCCCTCCAGCTGTTTCAGCTCGCCAGCGACGCGCGCAGAAACCACGCGTGCTTCTCGAACTCGGTCACGATCCCGGTAAAGAGATCGACGGTGTCGGTGTCGCCGGCCTTCTCGGCCACCGCGCGCGACCGGCGCAGCCCGTCGAGGTAGCTCTCGATCCGGTCCGCGAGGTGCGCCACGTGCTCCATGTCGCGGGTGGTCTCCTCGGGGTATTCGGCCAGCCGCGACGACTTCGCCACGCGCCGCGCGGTGCCGTAGGCCTTGCCGCCCAGCGTGACCGCGCGCTCCGCGATCGCGTCGTTGTGGTTGGCGAGGCTCACCGCGAACGTCTCGAAGAGCGGGTGCAGCGCCGGGAACTGCGGCCCCTTGATGTTCCAGTGGGCGACCTTGATCTGGCTGTGGAGGTCGAGGCCGTCGGCCAACCGCTCGTTCAGGGTCTCGACCAGGGTCGTGCGGGCGGCTTCGGGCAGCTTGCTCGGGCTCGGGTACATGGCGTCTCTCCTTCGCTTCGGGGCGGCCCGTCATGGGCGCTCCGGACGAGGGGCAAGATGCGTCCGATCGCTCGATCGGTCCAATATCAATATTCTCTGATTTCGATAGCCCTTACCGATCACAGTCTCCGCGCGGCGAAACGCTGCTCTTGGCCCTCTCCGGCTCGCCTTGCGCCCCCCTCGGCGCGCGGCTAAGGTGGTTTTTGACGATCCGTCAAAAACGCCGGACGCGCCCCATCCGCCGCCAAAACGAGGCCGCCACCGTGAGCCGCTTCCCCTTCCCCGCGTACGCCAACGGCTGGTTCCGCGTCGCCTACTCGGACGAGCTCACGCCGGGCACCCTCAAGTCGGCCCACTACCTGGGCCGTGACCTGGTGATGTTCCGGGACGCCGCGGGCACCGCCCACGTCCTCGACGCGATCTGCCCGCACCTCGGCGCCCACCTCGGCGTGGGCGGCACCATCGTCGAGGGCGACCGCATCCGTTGCCCCTTCCACGCCTGGGAGTGGGGCGCGGACGGCGCCTGCAAGCGCGTCCCGTACAGCGAGCGCCCGCCGGCCAACGCGCGCATCCGCACCTGGCCGGCGGTCGAGAAAAACGGCCTGGTGCTGGTGTGGCACCACGACCAGGACGCACCGCCGACCTTCGAGCTGCCCGACCTGCCGCACTACGGGAAGCCCGACTGGACGCCCTACCGGATCCTGCGCTGGACCGTGAAGAGCCGCTGGCTCGACATGAACGAGAACGCCGTCGACCGCGCCCACTTCGTGTACGTCCACGGCGCCCACACCATGCCGGAGAGCACCGTCGAGGCCCATGGTCCGATCCTGCGCTGCCAGAGCCGCATGAAGCTCGGGACACCCAAGGGCGAGATCCCGGGCGGCATCGACACCACCGACTACGGCCCGGCGTTCCAGACCGTGCATCTCACCGGCATCATCGAGACCTGGATGGTCAACACGGCGACGCCGATCGACGAGGAGACCACCGACGTGACGTTCGCCTACTCGGTGCACGCCGTCGACGGTGCCAGCGACAAGCACGGCGTGGGTGCCGCGATCATCCGCGACCTCGAGAAGCAGATGCACCAGGACATCCCGATCTGGGAGAACAAGGCGTACCTGACGCGGCCCTTCCTCGTGGAAGGCGACGGGCCGTTCGGCGTGTATCGCCGCTGGATGAAGCAGTTCTTCAGCACCACGTGGTGAGCCGCCAAGGAGCCGCATGCGCGCCGACGACCTGATCCTCGTGAGCATCGACGATCACGTCGTCGAGCCCGCCGACCTCTTCACCCGCCACATCCCGGCGATGTTCCGCGACGGGGCGCCGCGGGTGGCGCGCAAGAAGAACGGCGCCGACGTGTGGGTGTTCGAGGGCCAGCAGCTCCCCAACATCGGCCTCAACGCCGTCGCGGGGCGCCCGCCCGAGGAGTACGGGATCGAGCCCACCGCGTTCGAGCAGCTCCGCACCGGCTGCTACGACGTTCGGGCGCGCGTCCGCGACATGAGCGCCAACGGCGTCCTCGCGTCGCTGTGCTTCCCGTCGTTCACCGGGCTCGCGGGCCAGATGTTCCTCAAGGCCAAGGACAAGGAGCTCTCGCTCGCCTGCCTGAAGGCGTACAACGACTGGCACATCGACGAGTGGTGCGGCGCGGCGCCCGACCGCTTCATCCCGCTCGCCCTGGTGCCGCTCTGGGATCCCGCGCTCGCCGCCGAGGAAGTGCGGCGCGTCGCAAAGAAGGGCTGCCTCGCGGTCACGATGAGCGACCAGCCCGGCAAGATCGGTCTCCCCACCTACCACAGCGACCACTGGGACCCGGTGTGGAAGGCGTGCGAGGAGACCGGCACCATCGTGTGCCTCCACATCGGCTCGAGCGAGGGCATGTACTTCACGTCGCTGGACGCGCCGATCGACGTGATGATCACGCTCATCCCGCTCAACGTCGTGAACTGCGCGTCCGACCTGATCTGGTCGCCGATGCTGCGCAAGTTCCCCACCCTCAAGCTCGCGCTCAGCGAGGGTGGGATCGGCTGGGTGCCCTACTTCATGGAGCGGATCGACTACGTCTACGAGCACCACCGGCTGTGGACGAACCAGCGCTTCGGGGCGAAGCGGCCGAGCGAGCTCTTCGCCGAGCGCATCGTGACGTGCTTCATCTCCGACCGCACCGGCCTGCGCGACCTCGGCTCGATGAACGCCGACAACGTGACCTGGGAGTGCGACTACCCGCACTCGGACACCACCTGGCCGCGCTCGCCCGAGCTGCTCTTCGACGAGCTCAAGCACCTGCCCGACGAGACGATCGCGAAGGTGACGTACCAGAACGCGCTCCGCCACTTCCGCTTCGACCCGTTCCGCCACCGCCCGATCGAGAAGGCCACCGTGGCCGCGCTGCGCGCCGAGGCGGCGGACGTGGACGTGGCACCCAGGAGCCGGAGCGGCGGCTCGCGCGTGGACGCGCAGAACCTCGAGCCCGTGACCTGCGCCCACGTGGTGAAGCAGCTCACTACCGCGATGACCTCGCCGCTCGAGTGAGGCCGGTCGGGCCGCGGCCGCGAAGGATCGCGGCCCTCCAGCCGATCGGTCCCCGGCCTGGAGGGCTACGGTCCCTCGCAGCCGCCGGGCGTCCGTGGAGCTCTCCATGCCGGTGATCGACGCGTGGCTGAACGTGAACATGGGCGAGCTCGGTATGCCCGCGTACATGAAGGCCGCCGCCAAGGACGTGTTCCAGGCCGGCGCCGACTACTGGCGGAACATGAGCGTGCCCGAGACGCTCGCGATGATGGACGAGCTCGGCGTCGGGAAGGCCCTGCTCATGTCCGATGCCGACGCGCCGTCGCGGCACGTGCTCGCCTTCCCCGAGGCGGCGCCCGAGCGCTTCCGCCTCGCCGCCAAGGTCGACCCGCGCCGCGGCATGGCCGCCTTGCGCGAGCTCACGAGCTACGCGCGCTCGGCGCCGGTGGCGAGCGTGTGCGTGACGCCGTTCACCGTGGGTCTGCCGCCCAGCGATCGCGTCTACTACCCGCTCTACGCCACCTGCATCGAGCTCGGGCTGCCGATCTCCCTCACCACCGGCATACCGGGACCACCGGCGCCCGCGAGCGTGCAGGATCCCCTTCACCTCGACGAGGTCTGCCTCGCCTTCCCCGAGCTCACGCTGGTGATGGCGCACGGCGCCGACCCGTGGTGGAGCGTGGCGATCCGCCTCATGCTCAAGTACCGCGGGCTTCACCTCATGACGTCCGCCTACCTGCCCAAGTACCTGCCCCCCGAGCTGCTGCACTTCATGCGCACCCGCGGGCGCGAGCGCGTGATCTTCGCCAGCGACCACCCGGCGATCCCGATGGCGCGCTGCCTCGCCGAGGCGCGCAAGCTCGAGCT
>CAYMQR010000082.1:0-13170 GCA_964392195.1 uncultured bacterium
CGATGCCGCGGCTCTTGAGCACGCCCATCGCGTGGACGAGGCGGTTGGGGTGGAACGTGTCCTCGCCGAGGTTCGCCTCGCGGACGAGCGCCTTGAGCACCTGCGCGCGGTCCGCCTCGTCGTAGATCGTGAACTCGCGGGTGAGGCCGATGCGGTCGCCGTAGGCGCGCAACAGCCGCACGCAGATCGAGTGGAACGTGCCGGCGCGGATGCCGCGCCCCGACTCGCCGAGCAGCCGGTGCAGCCGCTCGCGGATCTCGCCGGCCGCCTTGTTGGTGAAGGTGACCGCGAGGATCGAGCCCGGCGCCGCGCCGCGCACGCCGACCAGGTGCGCGATGCGGTGGGTGAGGGCGCGGGTCTTGCCGCTGCCCGCTCCCGCCAGCACCAGGAGCGGCGAGCCTTCGTGCAGCACCACGTCGCGCTGCGGCGGGTTGAGACCTTCGAGGGGATCGTGGATGACCAAGAAAGACTCCGGAGCGGCGCGCGCGAGCACGCGCGCTCAGTGCCCGTCGCCTTGCGGGCGGGGCTTCTTGCCCGGGGCGTGGGACGAGGTCGCCCAGCCCTCGATGTTGCGCTGCTTGCCGCGCGCCACCGCGAGGGCGTCGGGCGGTACGTCGCGGGTGATGGTCGAGCCCGAGCCGATGTAGGCGCCGCGCCCCACCGTGACCGGCGCCACGAGCTGGCTGTCCGAGCCGACGAAGACGTCGTCCTCGATCACGGTCTCGAACTTCGACACGCCGTCGTAGTTGCAGGTGATCGTGCCGCAGCCGAGGTTCACGTTCTTGCCGATCGATGCGTCGCCCACGTAGGTGAGGTGCGACGCCTTCGAGCCGGCCCCGAACGTGGCCTTCTTGACCTCGACGAAGTTGCCGATCTTCACGTCCGGCCCGAGGTCGCTGCCGGGACGGAGGTGCGCCATCGGGCCCACCGACGTGCCGCTCGCGATGCGGCTCTGCTCGATCACGCAGTACGGCTTGATGGTGACGCCGTCGGCGAGCTCGGAGTCGACCACGATCGCCCCGGTCCCGATCCTGCAGCTCTCGCCGATCTTGCTCGCGCCGCGGATCTCGGCGCCCGGATCGAGCACCGTGTCGGCCCCCACCACGACCCCCGCGTCCACCCACGTGCTGTCGGGATCGCGCACCGTGACGCCGCCCTGCATCAGCGCCGTGAGGGTGCGGCGGTTGAGGATCGCGGCGGCGCGCGCGAGCTTGAGGCGGTCGTCCACGCCGTGGACCTCGTCGCCGTCGGGCACCACCGCGTGCACCGCGCGCAGCCCGCGCTGGTGGGCGATCGCGACCAGGTCCGTCAGATAGTACTCGCCCTGGGCGTTGCGGTTGCCGAGGGTGGGGAGCGCCTCGCGCAGGAACGCGGCGCTCGCGGCGTAGATGCCGGCGTTGGCGAGGGAGATCGCGCGCTGCGCCGCGGTCGCGTCCTTGGCCTCGACGATGCACGTCGCGGTGCCGCTCTCGTCCACCACCACGCGTCCGTAGCTGCCGGCGTCGGGGAGGTCCATGGCCAGCAGCGTGAGCACCGCCTCCGCCTGCTCGTGGCGGGCGATGAGCGCGCGCAGCGTGTCCGTCGTGAGCAGCGGCACGTCCCCGGAGAGGATCAGCACCGTGCCCTCGAAGCCGCCCAGGGCGGGCATCGCGGTGAGCACCGCGTGGCCGGTGCCCTGCGGTGTCCCCTGGTCGACGGAGCTCACGCCTGGCAGGCGCAGGCCGTCGATCGCGGTGCGGACGAGGTCGCCCTGGTGGCCCGTGACCACCACGACAGGGCTCGCCCCCAGCTCGAGCGCGAGCTCGATCGGGTAGCGCACCATCGGTCGTCCTCCGAGCTCGTGCAGGACCTTGGGCTTGCGGGAGCGCATGCGCTTGCCCTCTCCCGCGGCCATCACGATGGCCGAGAGCGCGCTCATGACCTGTTCCTCCGTGCGGGGATCGCCTCGGACGCGGCGTGAGGCGAAGCGTTCGGGTTAGCACACCGCGCTCGGGGATGTCTCGCGTGAGACGTTGCTCGCGCGAGCGTCTCAGCGGTGAGACCCGTGAGCCGGGACGGCCCGCGAAGATCCCGCGGAATCGCGGGAGATTCACGCGGACGAGGTCGTCGCGCGGGCGGCACGGCGGTTGCCCTCCGGGACGGCGCGAGACGCGCGTCGCGTCCTCGAACCACCCGCCCGGAGGCCCCGCCCATGGCTTCGTCCCCAGCCTCGTTCCCGAGCCGCCCGCTCGCCCCGCGTCACGGGGTGTGCCGCTCCTGCTTCGACCTCTACGCGACCGCCCGCGGGCGTGACGGAGGGCGCTGCCACGCGTGCGTCCGCGGTGTGCACCGCAGCGCGGACGAGCGCGCCGCGATCCAGAGCTTTTGGGTCGAGAACCCGACCCACGTCCACCTGGTCGCGTTCGCGGCGTGGGGGCGCGAGCGCGAGCTGGCCCGCGCGCGGCGCAACCTCGACCGCTTCTGGAGGCGCGCGTACCGGTGGTCGGCGCGGCCCCACGCCCCGGCGCGCTGCGGCGGTGTTGATCTCGGCGGTGCCGAACGGCGAGGGTAGGGCGCATGGGCGAGGCGCCGGGGCGGATCCTGACGATCTACTTCCGCCATCAGCGCGGTGGTCTCAACCTCCGGCTCTACGCGCTCGTCGAGGCGCTGCTCGCGCGCGGCGTCGAGGTGCACGTGGTGTCGGCGGCGCCGCTCGCCCTCGCCGACCATCCCGCCCTGGTCCGGCACCGGGTGCCGTGGCCGTCGTCGCGCGAGCCGGGCGGGCTCCTCTTCTGGCTGTGGTTCACCGTGGCCGCGCCGTGGGTGCTGGCGCGGGTCGCGCTCGCGAACCGCCCACGGGCGCTGGTGGTGTTCGATCCCTACTACGCGGTGCTGGGGCGGGTGGCGGCCTGGCTCGCGCGGATGCCGGTGGTGCTGTTCGTGCGTGCGATCCCTTGGCGGGCGCGGATGCGGCTCAGGCCCGGTGGCGTGCGCTGGCGGCTCGCCTCCTTCCTCGATCGCCTCGCGCTCCGTACCAGCGAGCGCGTGGTCACGATCACGCGCTCCATGATCGCCGAGCTCGCGCCCCACGCGCCCGCCCTGGAGACGCGCTGCGAGGTGCTGCCGAACGCGCTCCGCCGTCCCGCCAGCGGAGGTCCGGAGCACGGCGCCGCGCGCGCCGCGCTCCTCGATGCGGCTAGCTGGCCCGCCGACTCGCTGGTCGTCGCCACCGCGGGAGTGCTGAGCGAACGCAAGAACGTGGGCTTGCTCCTCGACGCGCTCGCGCTGACGGCCGATCCGCGCGTCCGGCTGGTGATCGCCGGTGACGGGCCGAGCCGGGCCGCCCTCGAGCATCAGGCCGCCACGCGCGGGATCGCCGGGCGCGTGCGGTTCACGGGCTGGCTCGACCGGCCGCTCGAGGCGATCGTGGCTGCCGACCTGTTCGTGCTTCCCTCGGTTCACGAGGGCAGCTCGAACGCGCTCCTCGAGGCCTGGGGCGCGGGCGTTCCGGTGCTGGCGGCGCGCACGCCCGAGAGCACGGAGGTCCTCGGGGACGAGGCGCTGCTCTTCGACGGCGCCGACCCCGCGGCGCTCGCCCGGCTGCTGACGACCCTCGCGGGAGATCCGGCGGAGCTCGCGCGCCGGGCGCGGATCTCGGCGGCGCGGGCCGGTCAGCTCGACTTCGACTGGGGCGAGCGCGCCGTCGCGCTGGTGATGCGCGGCCCCGGGCGGTGACGGGCGGGGGCGGCCGCCGCCTCGGGGCCGGGCCGACCGCCCGGAATCTCGTGGCGGCTGGCCGATCCGGCGGTTATCCTCCCGGGCTCACCGAAACCCGGAGATCAAGCGCATGTCCGAAGCACATCCTTCCCGGTTCACCGGGGGCTCGCTCACCGACCACATCCGCGAGCGCATCGAGGCCGGCATCCCGGGCGCAAAGGCGCGCGTCCAGGGCGGCGGCGGCCACTTCACGATCGACGTCGAGGCCGTGCAGTTCAAGGGCAAGACCACCCTCGAGAAGCAGCGCCTGGTGTACGGCACGATCACCGACCTGATGGCGGGCGGTGACGCCCCGATCCACGCGGTCGACACCATGACGACCCGGGTGCCGGAAGGCGCTTGAGCGTCGAAAACCACGCAAAGTCCCGAGTTTGACCCGTCTCCGCCCCACGGTTAGCGTGGCGGGACGGACCCCCATCATCGATCCGAACCTACGAGAGGGAAGAGCATCATGGGTCTCCTGGACAAATTCCTCGGCAAGAAGGATTCGCCCGCCCCGAGCGCCGTGCCGTCCGCGCCGGTGAGCGCCGCCCCCAGCGCGCCCGCCCCGGCGCCTCGCCCCGCGCCGGTGCAGTCGATGGGCGCCAAGGAAGTGCACGACCGCATCGACAACCTCGTGAAGACCAACAAGGTCGTGCTGTTCATGAAGGGCTCGAAGCTCTTCCCGCAGTGTGGCTTCTCGGCCGCCACGGTCGAGATCCTCAATCAGTACGGCGTGCCGTTCGTGGACGTCGACGTGCTCTCGGACCCCGGCATCCGCCAGGGCATCAAGGAGTTCTCGCAGTGGCCGACGATCCCGCAGCTCTTCATCGACGGCAAGTTCGTCGGTGGCTGCGACATCGCCCGCGAGATGCACGCCAACGGCGAGCTCGCATCGCTCCTCAAGGGCGAGGGCGGCTGAGCTTTTCGGGGGGCTGTTCCAGCCCCCCGCCCGTGCGGGATCCACCGGACGGGAGCGAAAACGGGGTCTGGCGTGAGCCAGACCCCGTTCTTGCATCCGGGCGCCGCGCGCCCGGACGGGAACCGCGCGGCTCAGCCGAGGCGCTTGTTCAGCGCGTCGAGCTGCCTGGGCAGCTCGGCCGGCAGCTTGGCGCCGAACTCCTGGTGGAACGTGCCGACCTGCGCGGCCTCGTCCTTCCACACCTCGCGGTCCACCGACAGCAGGCCCTCGACGGTCTTCTTGTCGATCGGCAGCCCGTCGGCGTCGAGGTCGGCCGCGTGCGGCACGAACCCGATCGGGGTCTCGTTCGCCTTGGTGTTGCCGTTGCCGTTCTTGCAGCGCTCCACGATCCAGCGCAGCACGCGGACGTTCTCGCCGTAGCCCGGCCAGATGAACTTGCCGTTCTCGTCGGTGCGGAACCAGTTGACGTGGAACACCTTCGGCATGTTGGGCACGTGCTCGCCCATCTTCAGCCAGTGCTTCCAGTAGTCACCCATGTTGTAGCCGCAGAAGGGCAGCATCGCCATCGGGTCGCGGCGCACCACGCCGACCGCACCGGTGGCCGCGGCGGTGGTCTCGGACGCCATCGCCGAGCCGACGAACACGCCGTGGTTCCAGTCGAACGACTCGTACACGAGCGGGGCGGTGCGGGCGCGGCGGCCGCCGAAGAGGATGGCGCTGATGGGCACGCCCTGCGGGTCGTCGAACTTGGGGTGGATCGAGGGGCACTGGCTGGCGGGCGTGGTGTAGCGGCTGTTCGGGTGCGCCGCCTTGTCCTTGCTCTCCGGCGTCCACGAGCGGCCCTGCCAGTCGGTGGCGTGCGCGGGGGGATCCCCGCCCATGCCCTCCCACCACGGGCAGCCGTCGTCGGTGACGGCGACGTTGGTGAAGATCGAGTTGCGGTTGAAGGTGAGCATGGCGTTGGGGTTGGTCTTCATGCTGGTGCCGGGCGCCACGCCGAAGAACCCGGCCTCCGGGTTGATCGCCCACAGGCGGCCGTCCGGACCCTTGCGCATCCAGGCGATGTCGTCGCCGATCGTCCACACCTTCCAGCCCAGCTTCTTCTGCGACTCGGGCGGCACCAGCATCGCCAGGTTGGTCTTGCCGCACGCGCTCGGGAACGCCGCCGCCACGTAGCTGGTCTCGCCCTCGGGCGACTCGATGCCGAGCAGCAGCATGTGCTCCGCCATCCACATCTCGTCGCGGCCCTGCGCCGAGGCGATGCGCAGCGCGAAGCACTTCTTGCCGAGCAGCGCGTTGCCGCCGTAGCCCGAGCCGATCGACCAGATCTCGCGGGTCTCGGGGAAGTGGCAAATGAAGCGGCGATCGGGCGAGAGGTCACCGAGGCTGTGCAGTCCGCGGCAGAAGTCGTCCGAGTTGCCGAGCTGGTCGAGGGCGGCCTGGCCCATGCGGGTCATGATCCGCATGTTCGCCACCACGTACGGGCTATCGGTGATCTCGACGCCGATCTTGGAGAGCGGCGAGCCGAGCGGGCCCATGCAGTAGGGGACCACGTACATCGTCCGGCCCTTCATGCAGCCGGCGTAGAGAGCGGAGAGCTGGGCCTTGGCGTCGGCGGGAGCCATCCAGTTGTTGGTGGGGCCGGCGTCCTCGGGCTTGCTGGGGCAGAGGAAGGTCAGGTGCTCGGTGCGGGCGACGTCGTTGGGGTTGGAGCGGTGCAGGAAGCTGTTCGGGTACTTCTTCGGGTTGAGCGGGGTGAGGGTCCCGGAGCCCACCATCTCCGCGATGAGCTTCTCGTTCTCCTGCTCCGACCCGTCGCACCACACGACCTGATCGGGCTTGGTCATCGCCGCACAGCTATCCACCCACGCCTGCAACGTCGCGTTCATCGATCACCGACCCCTTTCCACCATCTCGGGCCCGGCGGGACCATCCGCCGGACCGCGAAGCCCGAAGCGGTCCCCGAGCGACCCCGAAACGGAGTCCGGCCTCGCAGGACCGTACGACCTGGAACGTAGCGAGATGGAACGGTTATGTCGCCCCGCGTCAAACCTATCACAGCGCCACACCACGACCAACGGTGGTCCCTGGTAACCAGCGGGGCGGTGCCGTGCCCGCGATCGCCGGAGACCGGACTGGTCTACACTGGCGCACCCGTCGTAGCCGGGCAGGGGGACTCATGAGGCGAAGCGGCGGCCCGGTCGGGAGAGCGGCCGGCGGGATCCTGGGCCGGTCGAGGCCGTGGCTCGCCGGCGTCGCCGCGGCGCTCGTGGCGCTGGTCGTGGCGGCACCGGCGGTGGCGCAGCCGTCCGGTTACCCGGCCTCGGCGGCGGAGGCGCGGCGCGTCCGCGAGTCGCTGGAGAAGGACGTCGCCGACGCGCGCGCCCACCCCGACCAGCGCGTCGCGCTCACCGCCGCGCGCGAGGACCTGATCGCGCTGCTGCGCGACGTCGAGGGGCTCTACGCGCGCACCGCCGACCTCGACGCCGAGCAGGCGAGCCGCGCCACCCGCGAGAGCGCCGCCCGCGCCGCGCTCGCCAAGCCCGTCGCCGCCAAGTCGTTCCGCGGCTCGCCCAGCCCCGACCAGATCAACCTGCTCTCCGGGGTGGCGCAGGACGCGCGCCGCAAGCTCGACTCGCTCAAGGCGCGCCGCGCCGGCCTCGAGGACCAGCGCGCCGCGGGGCTGCGCGCCGAGCGCGACCGCGCGGCCGCGCGCCGCGACGACCTCGCGGCCCGGCTGGCCGCGTTCCAGGCCGACGCCAACCGGCTCCGCGGCCAGGCGCGCACCCTCGACGACCAGCACGCGGTCGAGGTGCGCGGGCGGGTGCTCGAACTCGGCGTCGAGCACGCCACGCGCTGGCTCGCGCTGCTCGCCCGCGCAGGCGACGCGCTGCCGGGCGAGATCGCCGTCCTCGACCTCGAGATCGAGGCGGCGACCAAGGCGGTGACTCGCGCCGACGCCGAGCTGCGCGCCGCGTGGGACGCCGAGAGCGCGGCGCTCGGCCGCACCCAGAAGGAGACCGAGGCGGCGCACCTCGCCGCCACCCGCGACGCCGCCAGCGCGATGGGCGACTGGGAGCGGCTGCTGCAGCAGTGGCGCGCCGACACCCTCTCGCTCGACGCGCGCAGCGCCGCGCGCAAGCGCGAGCTCGCCGCGGTCGAGGGGGCCGGGCTGCGCGCCGACGCCATGGACGCCGCCAAGGCGCGCTTCGAGCAGGTCCGCGAGCGCTACGCCAAGAGCCGCGCGGTCGGCATCGACACCGTGCCGCTCATCCGCCGCGGTCTCGAGCGCGTCGCCAAGGACCGCGAGCTCTACCTCGCGGCGGGCCAGCTCCACCGCTGGCGCGCCGCGCGCGCCGACGCCGTGACCGCGCTCGAGGAGATCGAGAACCAGCTCGTCGACCTCGAGGAGACGTGGCGCAGCACGGTCGCGATCGCGCGCCAGGCGTGGCTCACCGCGAGCGCCGGCGAGCCCGCGACGCTCACGGCGCTGTGGGAGTCGGAGGAGCTGCCGATCTGGGAGGAGGTGCAGCGCCAGCGCCGCGAGTCGCTGCGCGCGCTCGACGAGGGCCTGCGCGCCGTCTCCGACGAGTACCAGGCGCGCCTCGAGCGCGCCACCGCCCTCGACTCCATGTTGCAGGACGAGCAGCGCTGGCTGGAGCGGCGGGCCCTGCTCACCCGCAGCGACCCCGCGAGCCCGGTCCAGGCCGCGCGCCAGGCGTGGCTCGACCTCCAGACCTGGAGCGTCGGCGGCGGCACGATCAACTGGGTGGTGCTGGTGGCCCTCGCGGTGCTGAGCGTGTGCTGGAAGCTGGTCGTCGATCGGGTGCGCGTGCTGACCGCCACCCGCGGCATCCTCGCCATGGAGGGCGACGCCGAGCAGATGGCGGCGCGTCGCGCGTGGCGCGCCGTGCTGGTGCGGGCGTCGTGGGTGCCGCTCGGTCCGATCCTGGGCTGGCTCGGGGCGTCGGTGATCGACGCCGACCCGGAGGAGGCCGCGGCGCTCGCCCACGCGGGCTGGCTCGCCGGCGGCGTGCTCGCCGTCTACGCGCTGGCGCGCGGGCTGCTCTCCAACGTGCGCGACGAGCGCGGCGTGCGCCGCTACCGCCGCCTCGCGGCGAGCGGCGCGATCATCCTGGTGGTGCTCGGGCTGCCGCTCTACTACCTGCACGCGATCGGCTACGAGTCGTGCAACCCCGACCTCATGCTGCTGCTCGGGCGCGCGGTGCGGAGCCTGCTCGCGGTGGCGATCGCGGTGGCCGTGGCGTTCCGAGTGCTGATCGTCGACCTGCTGCCGGTGCGCATGAAGGAGGTCGCGCGACGCTGGATCGAGCCGCTGCGTCTGGGCCTGCTCGCGATCGTCGCGGTGACGCTGGTGGTCGACTGGGCGGGCTACGTGCAACTCGCGAGCGGGCTCTTCAACGCCGCCTTCGGCTCGGTGCTGGTGATCTCGCTCGGCGTGTTCGGCGCGCGCAGCGCCCTCCAGGCGCTCAGCTACACGTCCGACGTCACGGTCGCCGACGTCCTCGGCGAGGAGCGCCGCTCGTTCCTGCTCCAGCAGGCCCGCACCGTGGTGCTGATGGGGACCGCGGCGGTGGTGGCGTGGGGCATCGGGCTCGCGCTGCGGGTGGTGCCGGGCGACCTCCACGCGCTCGCCGCCACGCCGGTGTGGCCGTTCCACACCGAGGGCGCGGCGGGCCTCACGCTCGGCTCGCTGTGGGCGGCGACGGTGAGCGTGCTGGTCACCGTGGTGGTGGCGCGCGCGCTGCGTGGCGGGCTCGACCACTTCGCGCTCGCCTGGGCCGGCATGGAGCGCGACCTGCGCTACTCGGTGGCGACGGTCGCCAACTACGTGATCCTGGCGCTCGGCCTCACCAAGGCGGTGGGCAGGCTGGGAGTGGACCTCAAGGACCTCCAGTGGCTGCTCGCCGCGGCGGGCGTCGGCATCGGCTTCGGCCTCCAGGAGATCATCTCCAACTTCGTGAGCGGCATCATCATCCTGTTCGAGCGGCCGCTGAAGATCGGCGACGTGGTCGAGGTGGACGGACGCCCCGGCGAGGTCGTGGACGTGAGCATCCGCAGCACCACCGTGCGTACCCAGGACAACAAGTTCGTGCTGGTGCCGAACAAGGAGATCATCACCCAGCGCCTCACCAACTTCACCGGCCTCGACCCGAAGCTGCGCATCGACGTGCCGATCGGGGTGGCCTACGGCACCGACACCGCGCTGGTCCGCGACACGCTGCTCGACGCTGCGCGCCGCCACGGCCGCGTCTTCAAGCGGCCGCCGCCCGACGTGCTGTTCAAGGCGCACGGCGAATCGAGCCTCGAATTCGTGCTGCGCGCGTGGGTGCACGTCAAGGACCGCGACGAGGTGGCGAGCGACCTGCGCTACGCGATCGAGAGCGCGCTGCGCCGGCTCCGGATCGAGGTGCCGTTCCCGCAGCGCGTGGTGCACGTGGTGGGCGGCCCCCTCCCGGGGCTTGCCGACGAGCCCGCTGGCCGCGATACCGAGAACGAGCCGCGGCGGGCCGGTCCCGACCCCCGGAGGCTCGCGTGAGCAGGGCGTTCGCCGAGCCCTGATCGGTCATGGTCCCCGCCCGCGACCCGCTCCGGACCCTCAGCGGGCGAGCCGGGCTGGCGGTCTCGTACCGCGACGCGCTCGGTGAGCTGCGCCGCCCGCCGGCCGAGTCGCTGCTCGCCGTGCTGCGCGCGCGCGGCATCCCGATCGAGCGGCCCGAGGAAGCACCGCGCCACCTCGCCGAGCTCGAGCGGCGCCACTGGCAGCGACCGTTCGACGACTGCGTCGTGTCGTGGGGCCGCGCGGCCCCGGTGGCGCGGCTACGGCTGCCGGCGCGGCTCGCGTCGCGCGCCGTCGAGGTGACGATCGAGCGCGAGGATGGCGAGCGGCTCACGAGGGTGTCGCGCGCGGCCGAGCGGGCGGAGCGCGCTCGCGCGCGGGTGGGCAGCGCGAGCTACGTCGAGCACGAGCTGCGCCTGGCGCGCGGCGCGCCGCCCGGGCTCCACCGCGTGATCGTCGCGAGCGGCCTCGGCGAGCACGAGCTCACGTGGATCGCGGCACCCGCCCGCGCCCACGCGCTGGCGCGTCCGGCGCTCGGCGTGTTCGCGCCGCTCCACGCGCTGCGCTCGCGCGCCAGCCTCGGCGTCGGCGACTTCGACGACCTCGGCGCGCTGGTCGACGGTGTCGCGCGGCTCGGCGGCGACGTGGTCGCGATGCTGCCGATCCTCGCCGCGTTCCTCGACGAGCCGTTCGACCCCAGCCCCTACGCGCCGGTGAGCCGCCTCCACTTGAACGAGCTCCACCTCGGGCTGGCCTCGGTGCCGGAGGCCGAGGGGCTCGGCGCCGCCGCGCTGCGCCTCGGCACCGCCGCCTCGTCCCGCGAGGCCCAGGCGGCGATCGCGGCGCCCACCGTCGACCACCGCCGCGTGATGCGGCTCAAGCGCGGCATGCTCGAGGCCTGCGCGCGCCAGCTCTACACCCGCGGCGGGCCGCGCCGCGACGCCCTCGAGGCGTTCCTCCACGCCCACCCCGGCGTCCTCGACTACGCGCGCTTCCGCGCCGCCGCCGAGCGCCTCGGCCCGGCGTGGCCGCGCTGGCCGGCGCCCGGGCGCGCCGGCGCGCTGGCGCAGACCGGGCTCGAGGACGAGCGCGTCCGCCACCACGCGTACGCGCAGTGGCTGGTCCGCGAGCAGCTCGGCGCGGTGGCGCAGCGCGCCCGCTCGGCGGGGCCGGGCCTGATGCTCGACTACCCGGTCGGGGTCCACCCGGAGGGGTACGACACGTGGCGGCACCGAAGCTGCTTCATGAACGGCTGCTCGCTCGGGGCACCGCCCGACGATTTCTTCCGGAAAGGCCAGGGTTGGGGCCTCGCCGCGCTCGATCCGGGCGCGGTGGCGTCTCGCGACGGCCTCGAATACGTGCGCGCCGCCTTCGCGACCTCCATGGCCTTCGCCGGCGCGTTACGGATCGACCACGTGATGGGGCTCACCCGGACGTTCGTGATCCCGTCCGGCGCCACGCCGGCGGACGGCGTGTACGTGGCGATGCCGCGCGAGGCGCTCCACGCGCTGGTGGTCCTCGAGTCGAACCGGCACCGCTGCGCGGTCCTCGGTGAGGACCTCGGCACCGTGCCGCCCGGCGTGCGCGAGACGATGCGGCGCCGCGGGCTGCTGCGAATGCACGTCCTCGAGCTCGAGCTCGCGGTGGATCGCGCCGACCCGCTGCCGCGCGAGGTGCCGGCCGACGCGGTGGCGAGCTTCGGCTCGCACGACATGGCGACCTTCGCGGGCTTCCTGCGCGGGCGCGACGTCGACGAGCGCGAGCGGATGGCGCTCCTCGCCCCCCCCGAGGTCGACGCCGCTCGCCGCCAGCGCGTCGCGCTGGTCAAGCGCCTCGCGGCGCGGCTGCGCGCGCGTCCGGCGTCGGACCCGGCGGCGCTGCTCGAGCGGGTGTGGCGCTGGCTCGCCGCCAGCCCGGCGCGGCTCGCGCTCGTGGCGCTCGAGGACCTGTGGCTCGAGACCGAGCCGCACAACGTCCCCGGCAGCGGCGCCGAGCGCGGCAACTGGACGCGCCGCGACGCCCACTCGATCGAAGAGATACTCGAGAACCCGAGCTGGACGGGCCTGCTCGCGCGCGTCGCGCGGGCGCGGCCCGAATCGTGAGCGTGACGAGAGTGGAGCGCTGAGTCCATGAAGCCCGCCGAACCCCGTGGGACGTCGCCGCAGTCGAGCAGCCTGCTCACCGACTTCGACCTGCACCTCTTCAACGAGGGCAGCCACTTCCACATCCACGACAAGCTCGGCGCGCACCTCGCGGAGGTGGGCGGCGAGGCGGGCGTGCAGTTCGGCGTGTGGGCGCCGAACGCGCGCTACGTGAGTGTGGTGGGGGACTGGAACGGCTGGGACCGCGCCCGCCACCCGCTCTCGCGCCGCCACGACTCGGGGATCTGGGAGGGCTTCGTCGCCGGGCTCGGCAAGGGCGCGATCTACAAGTTCCACGTCGCGTCGGCGGTCAACGACTACCAGGTCGACAAGGCCGACCCCGTCGGCTTCCTGCACGAGACGCCGCCGCGCACCGCGTCGATGGTGTGGGACCTCGACTACACCTGGGGCGACGCCGAGTGGATGCGCACGCGCGGCGCGCGCAACGCCCTCGACGCGCCGATGTCGATCTACGAGATGCACGCCGGCTCGTGGATGCGCGTGCCCGAGGAGGGCGCCCGCTCGCTCACCTACCGCGAGCTCGCCGACCGGCTGGTCACCCACGTCGCGGAGCTCGGCTTCACCCACGTCGAGCTGATGCCGCTCATGGAGCACCCGCTGTTTCGATCGTGGGGCTACCAGGTGACCGGCTACTTCGCGTGCACCCATCGCTACGGCACGCCGCAGGACCTGATGTTCCTGATCGACACGCTCCACCAGCACGGCATCGGCGTGATCGTGGACTGGGTCCCGGCGCACTTCCCGAGCGACGAGCACGGGCTCGGCTACTT
>CAYMQR010000083.1:0-13146 GCA_964392195.1 uncultured bacterium
GGAGCACGAGCGTGTGATACAGCAGGTCGGCGGCCTCGTGGGTGACGGCCGCGCGGCCGCTCTCGCCGGTCGCCGCGCGCGCCGCGGCCACCAGCTCGTTCGCCTCCTCGAGCACCTTGGCGGCGATCTTCTCCACCCCGCCCTCGAGGAGCTGCGCGGTGTACGAGCGCGACGGGTCGGTGTCGCGGCGATCGTGGATGACGCGGGCGAGGTCGGCGAGCACGGTCGGCGAGGTGGTCACGGGAGGATCTCCGTCCGGTCCAGAGAAGCGAGGAGTCGTCGCGCCGCGGCTCAGCCGCCGGACGGGACGCAGTAGCGGTGCACGGCCTCCACGAAGGTCTGGACACCCCAGCGGAAGCCGTCGAGCGGGATGCGCTCGTTGTGGCCGTGGTAGAGCCGCGAGAACTCGAGCCCGGGCGGTAGCTTGACCGGCGAGAAGCCGTAGGTGCGGATTCCGAGCTTGGAGATCTCGGTGTCGTCGGTGAACCCCACGATCAGGTACGGCACCGCGCGAGCGCCGGGATCGCGCGCCTCGATCGTGCGTTCGAGGATGTTCCACATCGGCGTGTCGAAGGCGCTCGGGATCGCCATGCCCTCCTCGATCACCTCGAACGTGAAGCCCGGGCCGACGATGTCGACGATCTCGCGGATGAGCTGCTCGCGGGTGGTGCCGGGCACGGTGCGGCAGTCGAGCGTCACCTCGGCAACCGACGGGATCACGTTCACCTTCTTGCCGGCCGCGAGCCCGGTGGGGTTCACGGTATCGCGGATCGAGGCGTAGATGACCTTCGCCTTGTCCTTGTCCGGCATCAGCCTCTTCAGGATCAGGTCGGAGAAGAGCGGGTTCCTCGCCAGCTTGAGGAAGAGCGAAGGCACCGGACCGAGCGCCTTCCCCATCTCGTCGAGGAAGCCGTTCACGATCGGGTGGACCTTGAGCGGCGTCGACACGCGGCCGAGCCGGTCCACCGCGCGCGCCAGCTTCACCACCGCGTTGTTGTGGTGCGGCATCGAGCCGTGGCCCGGGTCGCCCTCGACCCGCATCTTGAGCCACACCAGGCCCTTCTCGGCGACCTGGATCGGATAGAGCCGCTGGCCGCCGAGGTGGAGGGTGAACCCGCCAAGCTCGTTGAGCGCGTACTTCGAGGCGATGAGCTCGGGGTACTTCTCCACCACCACCCGCGAGCCCTGCGCGCAGCCGGCCTCCTCGTCGGCGAAGGCGTTGAACACCAGGTCGTGCTCGAGCTGCCAGCCGCCGCGCTTCGCGGCGAGGATCGCGGCCAGCGAGTAGGCCGTGACGTTCTTCATGTCGATGGCGCCGCGGCCGTAGATCTCGCCGTCGAGGATCTCGCCGCCGAACGGGTCGGTGCGCCAGTGCTCGCGATCGACCGGCACCACGTCGAGGTGGCTGGTCATCATGAGGCCGCTGTCGCGCTGGCGGCCGCGCAGCCGCGCGGTGATGCACTGCCGGCCGGGCGCGGTGTCGACCACCGTGTAGTCGATGCCCTCGCGGTCGAAGACTCCACGCAGGTAGTCGACGGCGAGCTTCTCGTTGCCCGGCGGGTTGGTGGTGTCGATCCGGAGCAGGTCCTGGAACTGGCTCTGCGCCTCGTCGAGGATCGGCTTCCAGTCGAGGTTGAGCGTCATGGGGCGATCTCCCTGGGAGAGCTCGAGCGACCGACGAGTCTAGCAGGCACCACCAGTGCTCGCGGACGCGAGCGCTGCTGGTGCCTGACGACGTTGTTTCCGGGAGCGCGAGAAGAGCGCGGGTTCCAGACCCCCGCCCCGAAAACGGCGCGACGTCTTCGGGGCCCCACCCCCAAGCCGACGAGCGGTGCGCGGCGCGTGCCCCTCCCGGACGCCGCCTACTTCCCGCGCGAAGCGGCTGGCGTGGTGCCGGTCCAGCGCTTGTAGGCGCGGGTGAAGTTGGCGACGTCCGAGTAGCCGAGCCGGTCGGCGATCCGCTCCATCGAGAGATCGGGATCGGCGAGCAGGCGCTGGGCGCGCTCCAGCCGCACCTCGTCCACCACCGCGCGGTAGCTGGTGCCGTGCTCGGCGAGGCGGCGCTTGAGGGTGCGCGCCGAGAGGTGAAGCGCGCTCGCGGCGTCCTCGAGGGCGCGCAGCCGCTCGCCGTCGGCCGCGACCAGCGCGCGCACCCGCGCCACGAACCGCCCGGTGTCGCCGAGCGCCTGCAGCTCGCGCTCGCACTGCTCGCGGGCGAGCCGCGTCGCCACCGGGTCGGCCGTCACCAGCGCCAGGTCGAGCACCGTGGCCGGGAAGATGAGTCGGTTCGCCGGCCGCGAGAACCGCGCTCGCCCGGGCACCATGTGGACGAAGCGCTTGAAGTGGACCGGCTCCGCGAACGTGAGGTCGACCGAGCCCGTGAGCGAGCGTCCGGTGAGCGCGTTGCCGATCTGCCACAGCCCGACGAAGAGCGTCAGCACCACGAACTCGAGCGCCTCCCCGGCGAGCGAGCAGTCCTCGATCGCGAGCACGCTGCGGTCCCCCTCGGTGTACGTGCGCAGCCGGAGAATCGTGGTGCGGGTGCGGCTGAAGCGCTCCGCGAGCGCGAGCGCCTCGCGCAGCGTCGCCGCGGTCATCGCCGCGAAGCCGAGGAACCCGTGCATCGAGATGCGCATCTTCATGCCCATCGAGAACGCGAGCCCGGGCTCGCCGGTGAGGGTGTGCGCGCGGCGCACGATCTCGCCGCACGTCGCGAGCGGAAGCCGCGTCGCCGGGTCGGCGAGCATGCGCACCGAGACACCGAGCCCGCGCAGCAGGTCGGCCGGTTTGACCCCCCACTCGCCCGCCAGCTCGACGAGCTCGAGCACGTAGTTGCCGGGGAGATCGGCGTCGAGGTCGGTTTCGCGCGCGGCGCGGCTGGCAGGGGGCATGATCGGCGTGCAAGGGACGAACTTGGCCCGAAATGACAAGAACGAGGCACAACCTAACCTGCCCGCCGCTCGCATCCCAGCAGACACTCAGCGCGTACCGAACACCCGGAGAGACTCCATGCGCAACCGCTCGCCTCGCTCCTCCTTCGCCTCGCGCCCCGCCTCGCCGGTGCCGGTCGTCCGCCGGCTCGACCTGGTGTTCGACCCCGGCTCGGTGCCGCGCGACTGGTACGGCAACGACGCCCACCTCAGCACCTTCTTCAACGGACTGTCGCTGCTCTTTCCGGAGGGCGAGAAGTTCTTCGTCCAGTCGGTGCGCCACTTCTCGAACCGCCTCACGGACCCCGACCTCAAGCGCCGCGTGGCCGCGTTCATCGGCCAGGAGGCGCTCCACAGCGCCGAGCACAGCTCGTTCAACTCGATGCTGCGCGCGCAGGGCGACGAGCTCGTGGTGCAGCTCGAGCGCGAGGTGCGCTGGCTCCTGATCCTCGGCCACCGCGCCCTCACGCCCCGCGCGCAGCTCGCCGTCACCTGTGCGCTCGAGCACTACACCGCGATCCTCGCCGAGCAGCTCCTCGCGCTGCCCGACCACCAGGCGGCGATCGACGACGCGCTCCGCCCGCTGTGGCTGTGGCACGCGCTCGAGGAGAGCGAGCACAAGGCGGTGGCGTTCGACGTCTTCACCGCGGTGGGCGGCGGATACACCACGCGCGTCGCCATGATGCTGCTCGCCACGGTGTTCTTCGTCGCCGAGGTCGCGAACTTCCACACCCGGCTCCTCGCGCAGCGCGGCCGGCTCCTCGACGCGCGCGGCTGGCGCGGCACGATCGCCTTCCTGTGGGGCCGCCAGGGCCTCTTCCGCCGGCTCGTCGGCCCGTACCTCGACTACTTCCGCCCGGGCTTCCACCCCGACGATCGCGACACCCGGGCGCTGGTCGAGGAGTGGGCCGCGCACTTCGCGAGCCGCGACAAGAACGCGCGGCGTGGCCGCGGCGCGCGGCCCGTGAAGCGGGTGCGGCCCGCGCGCGCGCACGGCGTGGCGCTGCCCGTACCGGCCTGAGCCCACGCCGGATCCCACGAGGGCCGCGGTCCGGCGCGGCGAGCGCGTTAGGCTTGTGCGCTCGTTTCACCGGACGCCGCCGTGGAGAATCCGCCCGCCCAGCCCGCCGTGCGCGCACGCGCCTTCGGCTGGATCGACTTCTGGCTGCTCACGGTGGTCGTGACGTGGGCGGTCAACTTCAAGGCCGCGCAGCTCGCCGGACGGATGTCCGACGGAGCGCGCCTCGACCCGCGCACGCTGATCTGGCTGCGCATGGCGCTGGTGGTGCCGGTGCTGCTGCCGCTCGCGGCGCGCCTCGGCGGGCGGCCGATCGGCGAGCTGCTGCGGCTGACGCGCCGGGAGGCGTGGATCTTCGCCGGGCTCTCGTTCGCGGCGATCCCGCTCAACCAGTTCCTCTTCCTCTGGGGGATGCAGCACACCAGCACCGTGCACGGGGCGCTGCTCTTCGCCACCAGCCCGGCGCTCGCCAGCGGGCTCTCGCACCTCACCGGCATCGACCGCTCGCGCAGGCGCGTGTGGTGGGGCATGGCGATGGCGTTCGCCGGCGTGGCGCTGGTGGTGTCGCGCTCGGCGATGACCCACGGCGCGGCGCGCACCGACGCCGAGCCCGGCCTCTTCGGCGACCTGCTCATCCTCGGCAGCGCCACCGCCTGGGGAATCTACGCGACCGGCACCAGCACCACCCTCGGCAAGCGCGGCGCGCTCGACGTGACCGCGCTCACCATGACCTTAGGGCTCGTGTGGTGCACCGTGCTCTTCGGCGCGGTGGTGGTGCGCGACCTCGCCGCGCACCCGCTCACGATGCTGACGCCGTCGGGGTGGAGCGGGCTGCTCTACATCGCGTACATGGGCGCGCTCTACGGTTGGGTAGTCTGGACGCGGGGAATCGCCGTGATCGGACCGACGCGCACGATGCTCTACCAGTACTTCGTGCCGCTGGTGTCGATGCTGCTCGGCGTCTCCTTCTTCGGCGAGGCGCTCGAGATCCGCGCCGTGGCGGGCGCCGCGCTGATCCTGGCGGGCGTCGCGATCGGGCGCAGGGGGTGACGGGGATGATCAGGCGAACGTTCGGCTGCACCGGGGTGGACGTGCCGGTGATCGGCCAGGGCACGTGGAAGCTCCGCAACGCCCGCGGCGCGGAGCGCGCGCTGCGCCTCGGGATCGAGCTCGGCCTCACCCACGTCGACACCGCCGAGCTCTACACCGGCGCCGAGGCGATCCTCACTCCGGTGCTGCGCGACCACCGCGCGAAGCTCTTCGTGGTGTCCAAGGTGCTCCCCGAGCACGCCTCGCGCACCGGGATCCAGCGTGCGTGCGAGCAGAGCCTGCGCCGCCTCGGCACCGACCACCTCGACGTCTACCTGCTCCACTGGCTGACCGAGGACGTGGACCTCGGCGAGGCGATCGGCGCCCTCGAGGCGCTCGTCGACCAGGGCAAGACGCGCTTCATCGGCGTCTCCAACTTCGAGGTGCACGAGCTCGATGAGGCACGCCGTCTCGCCACCCGCCACCCGATCGTGTGCAACCAGGTCCTCTACCACCTCGGTGACCGCGCCATCGAGGGCGCGCTGATCCCGCGCTGCGACGAGGCGGGGGTCGCGGTGGTCGGCTACTCGCCGTTCGGCGACGGCGAGTTCCCGCCCGGCCGTCCCTCGGCGCGCAGCGCCCTCACCGCCGTCGCCGAGCGTCACGGCCGCACGCCACGCCAGGTCGCGCTCAACTTCCTCACCCGCCACCGCGCCACGTTCACGATCCCCAAGTCGGAGACCGAGGCGCACGTGCGTGACAACGCCGCGGCGCTCGACTTCACCCTCGACGTCGACGACGTCGCCTCGCTCGACCGCGCGTTCCCACCGCCGCCCGCCGACGAGCCGCCCGGGGAACCGTGAGCCCGACCACCGGCCGCTCGCGAGGCACGTCCCCGTCTCTCGCGGCGCGCGACATCGCGCTCGCCCCGCTGCTGCGCCTCCTCCGAGCGCGCCTCGAACCTCCCGAGCGCTTCCGCGCCGCGGTGCTCGAGGCCGTCGCGGCGGCCGGCTGAGCCGTCCTCCGGCCTCTTCGCGCCTCGCCTCGCCGCGCGCGACGGCGCGTGCGAGGATCGGCCTCCACCGCGCGGGCGCCTCGTCACGCTCATGAGCCACCACCCGTCGGGTCGGAGCGCCGGCCCACATCGCCTGCTGGCGTCCGCGCTGCTGGTCGCGGTCGTCGCGGCGGTGCTGGCGCCGGTGCTCGACGCGCCGCTCTTCATGGACGACTACGCCCACCTGTGGGCGATCGAGACGCCATCCCTCGGCCTCGCGCGGCTGGGCGCCAACACCTACGGCATCACCACCCTCGACGACCCCGCGGTGCGCTCGCTGCTGCCGTGGTGGACGAGCGCCGATTTCCACTTCGACTACCACCGCCCGGCGTCGACCGTGCTCCTCGCTCTCGACCTCCGGCTCTGGGACCGGTGGTCGGGCGGCTACCACCTCACGAGCCTGGCGGCGCACCTGGCCGTGGTGCTGGGGGTCGCGCGGCTCGCCGGCGCGCTCGGCGTGGGCGCGGGCGGCGCGCTCGCCGCGGGCGCGGTGTTCGGGCTCCACCCCGGCAACCTGATGGCCGTCTACTGGGTGTCGAACCGCAGCGACGTGGTCGCGCTGGCGCTCTCGATCGCGGCGCTGCTCGCGTACCGCACGGCCGGCCGCGGAGGACGCGCCGTCTGGCTGCTCCACGGGGCCGCGCTGTCGGCGCTCGCGGCGGCGATCCTCACCAAGGAGATCGCGTGCCTGCTGCCCGTGGTCTTCGCGCTCCACGACCTCCTCGGGCTGGGCGTCGCCGGGCGCGGCGAGCGGCCGCGCTCGATCGACGCGGCGGCGCGCCGGCTCTCGCGGGCCCTGCCTTACCTCGCGATCTCGGTCGCCTACGTCGCGTGGTACCGCGCGAGCGGCCACGGCATCCGCTCGGGCTACGCGCCGTCCTCGCTCGACGGCCCTCTCGCCGCCAAGCTCGTGTTCGCGGCGAAGAGCGCGGTGCTCGCCGCGCTCGAGCTCACGACCGGCCTGCCGCCCTCGATCCGCCGACACGAGCGGCTCCTCACCGGCGCGAGCGGGGTGCTCGCCGCCACGTTCGTGGCTGCGGTCGTGGCCGCCACGGCGCTCGTGCTGCGCGACGAGCGGCGGCGCGCCGCGCGCCTCTTCGCGCTCGGCTGGATCGCCGTCTTCACCGCGCCCACGCTCGGCTTCCTGCCCAGCGCGCGCTACCTGTACGTGGCCTCGGCGGGCTGGGCGTGGCTCGCCGGCTCGATCGTGGACGGGTGGCTCGAGAGCGCGGCCTCGGGCCGGCGGCGGCGAGCGCTCGTCGTCCTCGCCACCGCCGCGTACGCGGTCGCGCTCCCCGCGCTCGCCGATCGCTGGCTCATGGGCCGCTTCGCGAGCGAGCTGGGGCGCGCGTTCCCCGGGCTTGTCGAGGAGTACACCCGCGCGCTGGGCCCGCCGCGCGACGGCCAGCGCATCCTGCTGCTCGACACGCCGAGCCCGGCCACCGCGTCGCTGATCGGCGCCGCGTTCCGCTTCCTCCACCCGGGCGTGGACGTCGATGCGGCGGTGCTCACGAGCTTCGCCACGCCGCCCACCGTGACCGCCGACGACGCGCACACGGTCCGGATCGCCGCGCCGCCGGGCGAGCGGTTCTTCACGCAGCCGGTCGACTGGATCTACCTGACGTCGCGCCGCTTCGCGCTCGGCCAGACCTTCCGCGGCGCGGGCTTCACCGCGACGATCACCGCGGTCGGCGGCGACCTTCCCACCGAGGTCACGTTCCGCTTCGAGCGCCCGCTCGACGACCCGAGCCTCGTCCCGATCTGCTTCGACGGCCCCGCTCGCACCCTGCGGCGCTGCCCGTTTCCACGCCCGTCGGCTGGCCCGTGACCCGCGCCGCCCGCCAGGCCCGGCGACGGGCCACGCGGCTTTTGACCGCCCGAAACCGGGTGGTAGGCTCGCCGCTTCCAACCTTTCCAACTCGAACGAAGTCCGTTCATCGAAGGAGTGACCGATGGCCATCCACGCTGGTGAGAAGCTCCCCGCCGACCTCAAGCTCAAGGAGATGGGCGAGAGCGGCCCCAAGGACGTCACGGTGGGCGACGTGTTCGGCGGCAAGAAGGTCGTGCTGTTCGCGGTCCCCGGCGCGTTCACGCCGACGTGCTCGGCGAAGCACCTGCCCGGCTTCCTCGAGAAGGCCGACGATCTCAAGAAGAAGGGTGTCGACGAGATCGTGTGCCTGTCGGTCAACGACGCGTTCGTGATGGGTGCCTGGGGCGAGAACCAGAAGGTGGGCGGCAAGGTGCGCATGCTCGCCGACGGCAACGGCGACTTCACCAAGGCGGTCGGGCTCACCCTCGACGGCAGCGGCTTCGGCATGGGCCTGCGCAGCCAGCGCTACGCGATGGTGGTGCAGGACGGCGTGGTGAAGGAGCTGCTCGTGGAGCCGGGCCCGGGCCTCAACGTGTCGAGCGCCGAGTCGGTGCTGACCAAGCTCTGAGACACCCGCTCGACACGGTCGAGCGACCGGCTGTTGTACGATCGGCGCGCCCCACGGCGCGCCGATCGTCGTTCCGGCGCGGGAGGTGAGCCATCGACGCACCGCCGAGCAAGTCGCTGTGGACCGTGGCGCTCGAGTCGCGGGCCTCCGATCTCCACGCCGTCACCGACCAGCACGCGATGCTGCGCATCGACGGCACGCTGCGGCGGGTGACGAACGAGCCGCTGACCGAGCACCAGGTCGACGCGCTGCTCCGCGAGTGCCTCACCGACGAGCAGTGCGACCGCCTCGCCGCCGAGGGCAGCCTCGAGTGCGCGCACCAGCTCGCGACCGGCGGCCGGCTGCGGATCAGCGCCCACATCGTGGGCGGCGCGCCCGCGTTCTCGGCGCGCCTCATCCCCACCACGATCCCCACCCTCGAGCAGATCCGCATGCCCGCCGCGGTCGCCGAGCTGTGCCGGCTGCGGCACGGGCTGGTGATCTTCACCGGCCCGTCGGGCTCCGGAAAGTCGACGTCGATGGCGGCGATCCTCGCCGCGCTCGCGAAGGCCTACCCGCTCCACATCGTGACCCTCGAGGACCCGATCGAGTACCGCTTCCCGAAGGGACTCTCGCTGGTCACCCAGCGCGAGCTGGGCAGCGACTTCCACTCGTTCGGCGCCGAGCTCAGCAAGCTCTTGCGCCAGGACGCCGACGTCGTGATGGTCGGCGAGATGCGCGACCTCGAGAGCATGCGCCACGCCATCACCCTCGCCGAGACCGGCCACCTGGTGTTCACCACGCTGCACACCGCCGACACCATCCAGACCGTCGACCGCGTGGTCGCGACCTTCCCCGCCGACGAGCAACCGCTCGCCCGCAACCGCCTCGCCGCCACCCTCAACGCGGTCGTCTCGCAGCGGCTCCTGCCCAGCATGCGCGGCGGGCGGGTGGCGAACCGCGAGATCCTGGTGCGAACCAACGCGGTCTCGAACCTGATCCGCGAGAACCGCACCGCCGAGCTCCGCAACGTCCTCGAGACCAACGCCGACGTGGGCATGACCACGTTCGCCCGCGACCACCAGGCGCTGGTCGCCGACGGCCTCGTGCTGCGGCCGGGTTGATCCCGCCACGAGGCCTCATGAAGCTCTATGCGCACCCGTTCTCGTCGTACTGCCAGAAGGTCCTGATCGCGCTCTACGAGAACGGCACCCCGTTCGAGCCGTGCGTGCTCGGCGGCGACGAGCGGATCGCGGCCGAGCACCGCGCGCTGTGGCCGATCGGCCGGATGCCCGTGCTGGTCGACGGTGGCCGGACCGTGGTCGAGGCGAGCACCATCGTCGAGCACCTCGACCTCCATCACCCGGGGCCGATCCGGCTGCTACCCGACGACCCACGCGCCGCGCTGGCGGCGCGCATGCTCGACCGGATCTTCGACAACTACGTGATGACGCCGATGCAGACGATCGTCGGCGACGCGCTGCGCCCGCCCGAGCGGCGCGACCCCCACGGCGTCGCCGAGGCGCGCGCACTCCTCGACACCACCTACCGGTGGCTCGACGGCGAGCTCGCAGGCCGCGCGTGGGCGGCCGGCGACTCGTTCGGCCTCGCCGACTGCGCCGCCGCGCCGTCGCTCTTCTATGCGGACTGGGCGCACCCGATCGGCCCGCGCCTCACCACCCTCCGCGCGTTCCGGGCGAAGCTCCTGGCGCGCCCCTCGTTCGCCCGCTGTGTCGACGAGGCGCGCCCGTTCCGGCCCTACTTCCCGCTCGGCGCGCCGGACCGCGACTGAGCGAGCGCACGCTCGCGGTCGAATGCGAGCGCGCGCAGCGCGTCCAACCCACGGGCCCTTCCAAGCGGAGATCCAGCCTTGTTCGACATCGGCGTTCCGGAGCTGCTGCTGGTGCTCGTGGTCGTGCTGCTCTTCCTCGGCCCGCGCCACCTGCCCGAGGTCGGCGACGCGCTCGGCAAGACGATCGTCGGCCTGCGCCGCGCCCTGCGCCGCGGCGCCGAGCCGGACGAGCCACCGAAACCCGGTGACGACGCACCGCCGCCCGAGCGCTGACACGCCTCGCCGCGACGGTCGATCGGCCTTCCGCACGCGCCGCTACAGGTGCTCGGCGCGCCTGCTAGAGTCCGTGCATGAAACGCACGGTCTGCCTGATCCCTGGTGACGGTATCGGTCCCGAGGTGACGGGCGCCGCGCGGCGCGTGATCGATGCCGCGGGTGCCCAGCTCAAGTGGCTCGAGCTTCCCGCCGGCGCGGGCGCCGTCGAGACCCACGGCGACATCCTCCCCGAGCCCACGATCGCGGCCATCGAGACGCACCGGCTCGCGCTCAAGGGTCCGCTCACGACGCCCATCGGCAAGGGCTTCAAGAGCATCAACGTCGCGCTCCGCAAGCGCTTCAACCTGTACGCCGCGGTGCGCCCGGTGCGCTCGCTCGCGGGGGTCAAGACCCGCTACGAGGGCGTCGAGCTGGTGGTGGTGCGCGAGAACACCGAGGGGCTCTACTCGGGGATCGAGCACGAGGTGGTGCCGGGCGTGGTCGAGAGCCTCAAGATCGCCACCCGCGCCGGCTGCGAGCGCATCGCGCGCTTCGCGTTCCGCTACGCGAAGGAGCGCGGCCGCGCGCGAGTCACGGTCTTCCACAAGGCCAACATCATGAAGATGTCGGACGGGCTGTTCCTGGAGTGCGCGCGCCGCGTCCACGAGGAAATGGGCGCGGGCATCGAGTACCAGGAGCTCATCATCGACAACGGCTGCATGCAGCTCGTTCGCGATCCCACCCGCTTCGACATCCTGCTCATGGAGAACCTCTACGGCGACCTGATCAGCGACCTGTGCGCCGGGCTGGTGGGCGGCCTGGGCGTGGTCCCGGGCGCCAACATCGGCGACGACTGCGCGATCTTCGAGGCCGTCCACGGCAGCGCGCCCGACATCGCCGGCCAGAACGTCGCGAACCCGCTCGCGGTGCTCATGAGCGGCGTGATGATGCTCAACCACATCGGCGAGAGCGCGGCCGGGCAGCGCATCAAAGCCGCCTACGACTCCGTGCTCACCGCGGGCGACCCCGCCACGCTGACGCCGGACCTCGGCGGGCGCGGCACCACCACGAGCTTCACCGAAGCGATCCTCGCGCGGCTGTGAGGCGGCGCCCACCACCCGCGCGCACGATCCCGGCGCGGCGCGTCCGCCGGCCCTCTCGCGCTCGAAATTCCCGCGCTAGGGCGTGCGATCTTGCCCCGCCACGGCCCGAGAAGTGCCCCTTCCAGGCCGCTGGAACGGCCTTCCGGGGCCGCTTTCCCTCGGAGAATTCCCGAAAGTTGCGTGTGAAGCTTTAGCTTTACAAAAAGTGTAAAGCACTTGCTATACGATTTTGTATAGCAGTTGCTTTACACGGGTGACGCCGTCCCGGTCCGGCGACGAGCGATCGCGTTGACCCGCTCGCGCCTCGGCTGCGAGGATTCTCGGGTTGCGCGGGCGCGCCGGCGGATCGGCGCCGGGAGTCGCGCCGCCATTGCCGAGCGGGAGGCTGGAGATGCGGATCATCGGCGGGATCTTGCTGACGGGTGTGCTGGCGACCAACCCGTGTAACCCACCTCCTCCGCCGCCGCCCCATGTCCCGACCACCTACACGCTCGCCACCGACGGTTCGGACGCGAACCCGGGGACCCTCGCCGCGCCGTGGGCGACGCTCGCCTATGCCCTGCCGAAGCTCCAGGCCGGCGACGCCCTCGAGATCCGCGGCGGGGTCTACTACCAGCAGGTGCGGGGCGCCACCGTCGCGTGGGGCACCGAGGCGCAGCGGATCACGGTGCGGAGCTACCCGGGCGAGCGCGCGGTGATCCAGGGCGTGCTGTGGCTGGGCCAGGCGAACTACTGGACCCTCACCGACCTGGAGTTCCGCTGGGACGACACCGGCCTCTCGGGCCCGCTCAGCGGCAGCGACGCGATCGTCGCGATGACCAATGGCGTCGGCTGGGAGATCCTCCGCTCGGAGATCTCCGGCGCCCACTCGTTCGCGGGGCTCTCGGTCTACGGCACCGCCGACCGGCTCGGCGAGCCCAACCTGTGGCGGGTCGCGGGCAACTGCATCCACGACACCTTCCCGACCAGCACCGCGGGACCCCAGGACCACAACGTCTACGTCAACACCGGCCTCTACGCGGGCAGCGGCGTGATCGAGGACAATCTGATCTTCGGCGCCGCCAACGGCAGCAACCTCAAGCTCGGCTGGGAGGACTGGCAACCCTCCGGCGCGGTCAACGTGACGGTCCGCCACAACACCCTCGCCGACGGCCTCAGCAACGTGCTGCTGGTCGGCAACACCACGCCCGGCGCCGGGGTGAAGAACGTGCTCGTCGAGCGCAACCTGCTGGTCGAGACGCTCGGCGCCGGCAACCGCCCGGTCCGAGGCGTGAGCATCAACAACCTCACCAACGTCGCCCTCGACAACGCCTGGTTCGATGCCGAGGAGAGCGCGATGATCCTCGACTACCCATCGAACCCGTTCGGCCACGTGGTCGACGGCGGGGGCAACTTCGAGGCGGACCCCGGGTTCGAGTCCATGGACGGGTGCGCCGGGTTCCGGCCCACGAACCCCGCCGTCGAGGGCTACGGTCGGCGTGGCTGAGCCCGCTCACCGAGCATGAGCTCGAGCTGCGCGCCCACCGCACGATCGAAGTCGAGGCCGAG
>CAYMQR010000084.1:0-13077 GCA_964392195.1 uncultured bacterium
CGCGTGTTGAGCCAGCTCCACAGGCCCTCGAGGAGGGCCTCGCGGCTCGGGAAGTAGCGGTAGACCGTCATCTCGGTCACGTCCGCGGCGGCGGCGACCGACCGGTAGGTGATGGCCTCCGGCCCGTCGCCGTCGGTGAGCAACCCGGCCATCGCCTCGACGATGCGCGCCCGGGTGGCCTCCGCCTGCGCCCGGCGCAGCGGGGATCGATATGTTGATGTCTTTAACTTCATGTTAAAAACACTAACATCAATCTGGAGACTCGGTCAAGCGGCGCGCCGCTCCTTCCCGCCGAGCGAGCTCGTGTTTCGCCCTCGCGCGGCGGTCCTACCATCGTGTGAAGAGGACGCCCGGGAGGTTGAGATGCGACTGAGCGCGCGATTGAGCGATGACGAGGCTCGTCAGCTCGAAGAGCTGCGTGCGGTGACGGGTGCAACCGCTTCCGAGGTCGTTCGTCACGCCATCCGTCGGTTACACGAGAAGACGATGGGGGGACGCGTGGAGCCGTCGAAAGCGCTGCAGGCGACCGGGTTCATCGGGTGTGCGTCAGCGGATCCGAACCTCTCGGCGACGCACGAGGACGCCCTGCGCACCGACCTCGTGCGAAAGCATGGTCATCGCTGCGACGGAGCTCTGGCTCGCGCTGGGAAGCCGGCATGACCGGCACCACGACCGCGCGCTCACGGTAAGGCTTGGCGCTTACGTGGTGCGCGCAGCACGCCGCCCCGCGCGTTCCGCGGAACGTCTATCCACAGGGGGCTGTGGACGGTCGTGGGGAGTGCGGTCGAGCGCCGGCGCTCAGCGCCGCCTCGCTACCGCCGCGCGATGGGGCGCACGGCGAACAGGCGGTCGTAGATCCAGCTCGGGATGAAGTACTGGCGCTTGTTCATCACCGCGCCTATCACGTTGCCGCCCGCGCGGCTGATCTGCTCCATCGCCACGTTCACCACCTGGCGGCGCGTTTTGCCGGCCTCGATCACCAGCACCAGCCCGTCGACGTGCTGGCAAAGCAGCAGCGAGTGGGTCGAGTCGAGGACCGGCGGACCGTCGACGATCACCAGCCCGAACTCCTGCTTGAGGCGCGACATGAGCACCGGGAACGCCGCCGCCAGCTCGAGCAGGCCGATGTCACGCTTGCCGGCGCCGATCGGCAAGATCCACAGGTTCTCGTCGACGAGCGGCAAGCACGCCGAGCCGATGTCCGCCCCGGCGATGTCGCTCATGGCGGGCAGCCAGCCGTCCTTCGGGTCGCCGAGCCGCTCGCTCAGCGCGGGATGCTTGAGGTTCATGTCGACGAGCAGGATCTGCGCGTCGCCGAGGTTGCGCGACAGGTTGCGAGCCGAGCGCACGCAGCTGTAGGTGGTGCCCTCGCCGCCGTAGGTCGACACGAACAGGAAGCTCTTGGCGGTGGAGAAGCCGCCGCCGCCGAGCCCGAAGGTGACGGCTCCGCCGCCCTGGGTCACTGCCGGCAGGTTGGATCCGGTGGTGCCGTTGCCGCCGCGGGCCTCGAGGGCCTGGCCCGGCTGCGCCGACGCACCCTGGTAGATCTTGAGCAGCAGAGGATCGATCGCCATCAGGTTTCCCTCGGTTCGACGCCGACGGTGGCGGGCTCGCCGCTCACGTCGAACCGCTTCCAGTACGGATACACCACCAGCAGGTACGCGAGCACTGCGGTCACGCTACCCGCGATCAGCCGGAGCACGGGCTGGGTTAACCAATCGGGCCACGGCAATGCAAAGAGGAGGCCACCCATGAGCGCCGCGCCGGCCACGATTCGCCCCGTCGCGCGCAGATCGGGATGGCCTAACCCCGCTCTTTTCCAAAGGTAAACCGTGACGATCCAGACGGTGACCGAAGACGAGAGCGCGATCCCCTCGACGCCCAGCGGAAAGAGCGCGACATCCGCCAAGGTGTTGATGACGAGCGCCAAGATCCCGAAGCGCGCCACCTCGCGGGTGTTGCGCTCGACGAAGTAGAGACCCTTGATCCCCATGCCGGTGAGGCTCGCGGGGATCCCGACGCCATAGGCGATCACGGTCGCGGCGGCGATCGGCGCCTGCGCCGCGGTGAAGTTGCCGTGGCGCAGCACCAGATGGACGAGGTCGTCCGCGGACCACACCACGAGCACCGCGAGCGGCAGCCCCACCGACATCAGGAACACCGCCATCGAGGCGCCGACCGTCCGCATGTCGCCGTGCTTGGCGCGCGCGGTCGAGAGCTCGGGGATGAACACCGAGATGAAGCTGGTCGCCATCAGCACCGGCAGCGCCTTCGCGAGGCGATCGCCGTAGCTCAGGATCGAGATGCTCCCCTCGGGCAGGAACGACGTGATGAAGCGGTCGACGAACGGGTTCGCCTGGTCGAGCACCAGGAAGGTCGCCACGGTCGCGGCGCCGGCGAGCAGCGGCTTGAGCTGATCGAGGTCGCGGAACGGCGCGGTGAGCGGCGCCACCGGGATCCCGTGGCGGTGTCCGGCGGCGACCAGGATGCCGAGCTGGACCGCCGCGGCCACCACCAGGCCCGCGGCATATCCGCGCACGCCGAAGAGGCCGCCGGCGGCGAACAGCGCCACCATGGCCACGACCCGCCACGCCGTGGCGGCGAGCTCGGGCTCGTAGAAGACGCGCTTCGCGTAGAAGAGGTTCTGCGCACCGCCGAAGAGCCCGAGGAGGAAGAAGGACGGCGCGAGGATCCGCAGTAGATGCACGGCCTCGGTGGCCGCCTCGGCCGAGAGACCGGGCACCGTGACGTGGATGATCCCGGGCGCCGCGAGCACGATCGCCACGGTGGCCACGCCCAGGAACCCCACCCACCACGTCATGAAGAGCTGGGGGACGCGCCTGCGCTCGGCGAGCTCGCTCTCGACCAGGAACGGCACCAGCACCATGCCGACCACGCGCGGCAGCTCGCGCGCCAGGATCACCGGGATGAACCACGCCGCGAACAGCGCGTCCGTCGGCGCGCCGGTGCGGAGCACCCAGGCGACGGCGAGACCGAGGAGAAAGCCGAGCCCCGTGTTGAGGAGCTTCAGCGCCGAGAGGACGGCACCCTTGCCGAGCTTCACGTGGCGGCGCTCGCTGGCTCAGGCCGCGCCGCCGGCCACCGCCGGCCGACGCTCGAGGAGCTCCGTGTAGAGCTCCTCGTGGCGGCGCACGACGCCGCTCAGCGTGTAGTTGCGCTCGATCTCGGCGCGGGCCGCGTCGCCCCGGGCGCGCGCGGCGGCCGGGGCGGCGAGGGTGCGGCGGAGCGCCGCCGCCATCGCCGTGGGATCGGCGGGCGGTACCAGCTCGCCGATCGGATCCAGCAGCTCGGGGTTGCCGCCCACGCGGGTCGCGACGATCGGCAGCGCCGCGCCCATCGCCTCGAGGACCGCGTTCGAGAGCCCCTCGCGGTGCGAGGGCGCGACGTAGACGTCGGCCTCCCCGAGGAGCGCGGCGATGTCGTTGCGGTGGCCGAGGAACTCGACGCGCTCCGCGACGCCCTGGCTCGCGGCGAGGGCCTCGAGCGCCGCGCGCTGCGAGCCGTCGCCGACCAGGCGCGCCTGGAAGTCGACCCCGCCGCGGCGGAGCTCGCCGAGCGCGCGGATCAGCACGTCGAAGCCCTTCACGGGCTCGAGCCGGCCCACCCCGACGATGCGCGGCGGCGCGTGGAATCCCGTCGGCGCGCCGGCGGGGCGGCCGAAGGCTTCGATCGCGAGGCCGTTCGGGATCACCACCAGTCGGTCCCTGTAGATCGGCAGGAAGCGGGCGAGGTGATCCCGCACCGCGCGCGACACGCAGATCACGCGATCGGTGAACGCGGTGAACGCGGCCTCCGGCAGGTAGGTCTTCCACGGCCGCTCGCGGAAGCTCAGTGTCGCGTGGGTGTGGACGATCCCGCGCACGCCGGCCGCGATGGCGGCCGCGCGCCCGTAGGTGCCGGCCGAGAACATGTGTGTGTGGACGAGGTCGACCCGGTTCTCCCGGATCAGGCGCTCCAGCGCGCCGAGGCGGCGGTGCTTCGGCCGCGCCTCGACCCGGATCACCGGGATTCCCTCGGCCGCGAGCCCGTCGCCGAGATCACCGGGCAGGAACGTCGCGACGATCGGCGTGAAGCGCGCGCGGTCGAGGCCGCGCACCAGCCGCGCGAGCGCGGTCTCGCGTCCGCCGAGGTGCATGTGCTCGATCACGTGGAGGACGGTCGCCGGCGCCATCGCTCAGTGCTCTCCGCCGGAGAGACGGCGGTCGGCCGAGGTGTCGGCCACCCCGCCGTCGAGCGCGGGGGAGGGGGGCTCGGGAGGCGGCTCGGGGGCGAGCGCTTCGGCTTGCGCGGTCACGTAGTGGGCCCACGCCTGCGCGTGGCCGAGCGCGATCAGCTCCCGGCGAGAGCGCTCGCTCAGCGCACGGATCGTCGCGATGATCAGCCACAGGTACTTGTTGAGGGCCATGATCTGGAACATCCCGAGCATCAGGAGCCCGACCAGCCCGAGCAGCGCCGCTCGCGAGTGCAGCCCGACCTCGCCCGGCATCAGCCGCAGCCGCCACGCCGAGCGCACCGCGGTGAAGAGGAAGCCGAGGAACAGCACGGCCCCCACCACGCCGCCCTCGGTCACGACCGTCAGGTACATGTTGTGCGCGACGCGCTCCACCCCGATCAGCGAGACCTCGGGCTGGTACTCGGCCCGAGCGTGGAGGATGCGGAAGTTCCCCGGTCCGGCGCCGAAGATCGGGTGGTCCTCGAGGATGCGCGCGCCCACGCGCAGGTAGTTCGTGCGGCGCCACAGCGAGATGTCCTGCTGACCGCTGGTGTCGAACGTGAAGAGCGTCGCCATCCGCTGCCAGTACCGCGACGGCACCGCGGGCAACGCCGCGATCACCATGAACACCGCCGCCGCGAGCCACGCCGGGTGGATCTTCTTCCACGCCATCGCGGTGAAGAGCCCGAGCAACGTGGCCATCACCAGGAACGCCGATCGGGAGAAGGTCAGCACCAGGCCCGTGATCATCAGGCCCGCGCCCACGAAGCCCCAGAAGCGCGGCCTGCCTCGCCGTCCGACGATCGCGAACAGGGAGATCGTGAGCGGGAACAGCAGGAACGTGGCGAACAGGTTGGGCGAGATGCTCGAGGCGCCGGTGATGCGCACGATGCTGTCCGAGACGTCGCCCTCGCTCGACATCGTCGAGAACGGGTTGTTCCCCATCAGGTAGGTGGCGATCCCGATGACGACCGAGATCCCCACGGTGATCCGGACCGTGGCGAGGAGCCTGGTCTGCCACTTGGGCTCCACGAAGCTGCGGCTCAGCACCAGGTAGAAGAGCCACATGCTCATGCTGCGACGGAAGTCGTTGAGGGCCGTGTGGGGGTCGACGGCCAGCAGCACGCCGAGCCCGCTGTAGACGGCCCAGATCAGCAACCACCGGTCGATGGCGTGGAGCGACACGCGGCGATCGCCGCTCACCAGGTAGCGGAGGAAGAGGATCGCGGTGGCGGCGGGGAAGAGCAGCTTCGTGAACGTGAGCGCCGCCGCCGTCTGGCCCGGTAGCACCGCGAAGACGTCGAGCGGGATCAGCGCGATCATCCCGAGCAGGATCGCCTGCGGGTTGCGGAAGGCGAACGGCGCCAGCGCCAGCGCCCCCGGCATCGCCAGCAGCGCCCACGACTTGGCGCCCAGCGCGAACGCCACGGCGACCACCACCAGGCTCAGCAGGAACGCGGCGACGAAGACCAGAGCCATGGCGTCAGAACGTGGCGGTGCGGACCCGAACCGACGCCCGGAGCGTCGGCGCTCCGTCGCCGACGCTGGGATCGGGCGGGCTCACGCCCGCCCCTACACCCGCCTCCCGAGGAGACACCCGCAGGCTGCGTGAGACCGTGGGTCTCGATGGACGCCGCGGGGTCGCCGATGTCTCGCGCCGGCGGCGCGACGGCGGCGCAGCGCCGCCGGCTCGGGGGTGGGGGGCTGGAACAGCCCCCCGAGGAAACACCGAGACCGACGGTCTCACGCCGCCTGCTCGAGCGGGTACGTGGCGAGCACGGGAACTCCCAGCTCGCGCACGATCTGCTCGGGCAGCTTGAACGAGTCGTCGAGGAGCTCGAGCAGCACCGCCGCCACCACCCCGAGGAAGAGGCCCACCGCGAAGGCGAGCGGGATCAGGGTGCCGCGCTGCGGGAAGAGCGCGTTGGGGTTCACGTACGGGTCCGACATCACCGCGACGTTGGGCAGCAGGCTCGATCGGATCTGGTTGTAGACGTCGACCTCGCCTTCCTTGCGCTGGAACTGGCTGACCTGATCGAGGGCGATCTTGCGGCGCTGCTCGAGGACGGTGAGCCGCTGCTCCGCCTCTTCCACCTTGGGGACGCGCTGCTTGATCTCGTCGATCTGGCTCTGGAGCTGCCGCTTCCGGCTCTGCACGGTGGTCAGGTCATTCGTGAGGAACTCGGTGACGATCTGCTTGTACTGACCGGAGAGCGTCGAGAGCTGACCGTCCACCGACTGCACCATCGGGCTGGTGGGCGCGAAGTTGCGCAGCATCTCCGCGCGCTGCCCCTCGAGCTGGCCGATCCGGCCGCTGATCTCGCGCAGCATGGGATCCGACGACACGCCGTCGATCGAGAGCGCGCGGATGGCCCGGGGGCCCGCGCTGCGGGCCCGCTCGACGAGCGCGACCAGCTCGTCCTCGCGGACGTCGAGCTTGTTGACCTCGGTCAGCATGTCGCCGAGCTGCTTCACCAGCCGGTTCTTCTCCTCGGCGGGAGCCACGAACGTGGGATCGGACTTGATCTGCTGGATCTGGCGGTTGACCTCGTCGAGCTCGGCGAGCCGCGAATCGGTCTGCTTGCGGTAGAACTCGGGCGCCGCCGCGTTGCTCCAGATCGCGCTGCGCTGCTCCAGGTACACCCGCAGATACGTGCGCAGGATCTCCTCGGTGAGGAAGCTGTCGAAGTGCTTGACGCGGATGTCGATGACGTCGTTGCCGACGCCGGGGCTCACCTCGACGATGTCCCTGAGCGCCGGGATCAGCGGGTCGCCCGGCAGCTTCTGTCCGGTGCCCGTGTCCTCGCCCTTGGTCAGCATCGCCTTGATCGCGTGGGGGATCCCTCCCACCCAGCGGGTGAAGGCGCGTAGCCACGACGGCTTCGCTTCCTCGGACCACGAGAGCTGGAGCGCGTCGTGGCGGGTCCGTAGATCCGCCAGAACCCGGTCCGCGAGCGTCGAGCTCGAGAGGATGCGCTGCTCGTTCGCGACCATCTGCGGCGTCACCGGACGGGTGCCGGTCTGCACGCTCGACCCCGGCGCGATCGCCGTGGTGTCGACGTCGCTGCCCTTCACGATGATCGAGAAGCTGCCCGAGTACATCTTGGGCAGCGTGAAGCAGAGCACCGTGGTGATCACCACGGTGATCGCGACCAGCCACGCGATCAGCCGCTTGTGCAGGAACACCATCACGAGCAGCAGCCGCGCCAGCTCCGACGGGCGCTGTTGCGACGAGGTCTCGTCGAACGCGGTGGGGATCGGCATCCCCGGGAAGCCGGGCGGCAGCGCCGCGTTGGGTCGGTTCTGCATCACGGGTTGGTGTTGATGACCTTGGTGCCGCTCTGCGTGGCTTCCAGCAGGTTGTACGAGAAGCCCACGCTGTAACCGCGGAAGAAGATCATGTTGGCGATCCGGGTCGAGAGGTAGGCGAGGTCGGTGATCTTGCTGCGTGGCACCCACACCACGTCACCCGGCATCACCACGGCGACGTTGCCGTCCTGGTCGGCTTTCAGCGGATCCGTGAGGTCGACGCGCCGCACGATCATGTTCTGACCCTGCACGCGCATCGTGATGACCTCGGCCGGGACCGCGTCGACCGTGAAGCCGCCCGCGAGCGCCACCGCCTCGAGCGCCGTGCGCGGCCGCTCCATGCGGAAGCTGCCGGGCGAGCGGACGTCGCCGAGCACGAACACCTTGGCGCCCTCGCTCTGCGACAGGCCGACGCTCACCGAGAGTCGGTCGTACATGCGCCCGTACTCGCCGGAGAGGCTCTTCGAGAGCTCGTCGAGGGTCATGCCGCCGGCCTGGACGTCGCCGATGACCGGGAACGTGGCGCCGCCGTCGGGGCGCACGATGATGCGACGAACCGGCCCGTTGTCGCTGCTCGAGACCGCCTTGAGCAGCTCCTGGGTCGCGGCGTCGAACTCCTTCACCGAGATGTAGACCTCGGGATCGCGGAGCGTGCCCTTGTACGCGTTGCGGACGTCGTCGGCGAGCTCCGCCGGGCTACGTCCCGCGGCGGCGATGTCGCCGAGGTAGGGCAGCGTGATCTTGCCGTCGGGGCGGATCGCCTGCGTCGAGTCGAAGCTCGCGAGCGTCGGGAAGCGGATGTCGAGGACGTCGCGGATCTGGAGCGTGTACTTGCCGCGCAGCTCGTCCTTGATCGCGTACAGGACCGAGAGCTCGTCACCCGGGGAAACCCGGTATTCGGGAACCTTGTCGACCGTCGGAACCTCTTCTCCGGCGCTGCCCTTCATGGGGTCGAAGAGCGGCAGGTTGACGGGCTCCTTGGGGGCGCATCCGAAGGCGAACACGAAGGCTGACGCCGCGGTCGCCGCCGCCCGTACGAGCTTCCTCATGGGGTTCCCTTTCGACTCACCGATCGATTCGGCACCGGACGACGACGACCGTCAGCCGATGCTGCTCCGAAGTACGTATTGGTCGACAAGATAGCGGTTCAGGTGGGTGATCGGCTGGTAGAAGACCACCACCATCCGCTCCGGCCCAACGTGCCCCACCTCGCTCGAGGTGGCGGCGAAAGACGCCGAGGCGGCGTCGTCGATGGGGACGCCGTTGGCGTCCTTGACCCGGTACACGAAGCCCTTGCAGCGCGCGCGCTTGCGGCGCCCCGAGCGCTGGCTGTAGGTCTCGAGGACCAGGTACACCTCCTGGTCCTTCGCCAGCGGCAGCGGCGTGCTGACGCACAGCGCCTCCTGGTTGATGTCGATGAGGTCGCAGCTCACCGGCAGCTTGGCCCGGAAGGTGGAGTCGGTGAGATACGCGTCGACGTCCTCGCGCGCGATGCGGCGGGTGATGCGCTTGTTGGCGAGGGAGGTCACCGCCAGCGAGTTGCGCAACGCGACCCACTGCGAGCGCACGATGCGGATCTGGTCGGCCAGCGAGTTCACGGTCTCGCGGATGGTGTTGCGCAGCACCGTGAGCGCCGTGGTGAAGATGAAGCCCACGTCCCGGAACGGATTCGAGGCGCTGGTGAGGAAGCGGTAGTCGATCCGGGAGCGGATCTGCTTCGGGGTCGAGTGCGGCGTGAAGAACTGCGAGTAGCCGGTCAGCCCGGGCCGCACCAGGAAGGTGCGGTCGTAGTTCGGGATCATCTGCCGGTAGCGTTCGTAGGCCTCGGGCCGCACCGGCCGTGGTCCGACGAAATCCATGTCGCCGCGGATGATGTTGACGAGCTGCGGTAGCTCGTCGAGGCGGGTGGCGCGCAGGAACCGGCCGAAGCCGGACTCGAGCTTGCCGTTGGGCACGTGGAGGTTCGCGCCCAGCTCGCGCTCGGCGTTCCGCGACAGCGTGCGGATCTTGTAGATCGTGAAGATCTTCTTGCCCTTGCCGAGCCGGCGGCCCTTGTAGATGAACTGGCCGCGGTCCTTTTCGAGCAGATGGTGAAGCACCCACAGCACCGCCACGACCACTCCCGCGGAGGGGAGGAAGAGGCTGGCGATCGTGACGTTGACGACCCGCCGCAGCCCATCGGCGCGCTCGCGCTCGAGGAGCGCCATCGCGGTCCGGTCGACCCGCGCGGCGTTCGAGCTCGCGAGCGCCGGGTCGGCGCTGCGCGGGAAAGGCAGGACCTGGCCGCGTTCGGCCGAACGGCCCACGACGGTGGTGGTCGTGCGCGGGTTCCGCAGCGCGCCACTACGCCGCGGCGACAACGATCCGGCGCGTGCGGCACGGTGGGACGCGGGGTTACGACGGGGCTCGGGCACGGTGTGGCCTCGACGAGTGCTTCACGGTGATAGGGGAGATCGGTCAGCGCCGACGGCGAAAAACGAGTCTATCTCCGGGGTCCCCGAGGGCGCCTGCCTCCATCGTAAATTTTTGTCACGGCGCGTCGTGACCACCCGCTCGCCGCCTGGCCATGCCCTACGTGCGGCAAGCCGGCCGCCGCGGCGCGGGCTGCCCCGCTGCGCCGGGATCCGCCCGCGGCGTCAGCCCACGAACTTGTAGCCCTCGCCGTACACCGAGAGGATGAACCGGGGGTTGGCCGGTTCGTTCTCGAGCTTCTGGCGGAGCTTCAAGATGTGGTTGTCGACCGTGCGGGTGTTGGGCACCACCTGGTACCCCCAGATCTCGGTGAGCAAGCGGTCGCGGCTCACGATCTGTCCCCGGCTACGGATCAGCATGCGCAGGATGTCGAATTCCTTGGGGGTGAGGTCGACGAGCTGGCCGCTCTTGTTGACCCGGCAGCGATCGAAGTCGACCTCGATGTCCTCGAACCGGTAGCCGGCCTCGCGCTCGGCGGGTCCCGCCGGGTCACGACGCAGGCGCGCGCGGATGCGCGCGACCAGCTCGCGGACCCCGAACGGCTTGGTGACGTAGTCGTCGGCGCCGAGTTCGAGACCGAGGACCTTGTCGATCTCCTCGGAGCGCGCGGTCAGCATGATGATCGGCGTCGTGATGCCTTGCTTGCGCAGCTCGCGGCACACGTCGAGACCGCTGGTGCCCGGCATGTTCACGTCGAGGAGGATGAGGTCGGGCTTGTGCCCGAGCGCGAGCTCCAGCCCGGCCTGGCCGCGCGAGGCGCGCAGCACCTTGTAGCCGTCGCGGAGCAGGTGCATCTCGAGCCCCTGCGCGAGATCCTCGTCGTCGTCGACGATCAGGATGGTCTGCTTGGGCGCGGCGCCCGCCTGCGTCTCGCCCCGCGAGGTGACGTTCGCCGCCGCTGAGGCGGCGCCTGCCGGCGTGCCGATGCGTGGACCGGGTCGCGGCTCGAGGCGGCGCACCTTGCTCGGATCGGCGTCGCGCATCGGGTCGCGGTTGGTCATCGTCGTCGCTGCTCGAGGGGCCGTCGGGTCCGCCTCGGACGGGCCCCAATATGCACCATCCGGGCGTGGCGCGGTGGGCCAAATGATTCCCGTTGCGTCTCGTTCCATGGGTTCGTTCTCCCTCGTCTGGTCATTCGTCCGAGCCGTGTGCCGGTAGCGTGGCTGGTCGCGCCACGAAGCACGGCCGGTGCCAGTTGGCGCATTTCGCGGGAAACATTCGAGAATCCGTCGCTCGAGGGCCCGGATGCGGGGTCCGGAGCGTGCCCCGTGACAATTGGTTCTGACGGCAGAAGTCAAATATTCGGCGATTGCGCGCCAGCCATGGGCGTTGTTCGGCGATCGTCCGAGCCGGGCGGCAAATGTCACGACCGTGACGGACCGTCACGGTGCTTCTGACCGGTCGAACCTCGGAGGTTCGCGACCAGTGGCGCTACCCATTGAATTCCCTCGGAAATTCACGCACGTGACATTTGGCGCGGCGGTTGCTTTTCCACGCGATCGCACGGCCGACGCGACCGCAGGGGGCGATCGAGCCGAGCTCGTGCAGACCGAACACCCCAGCCGAACCGCCGAGGAACCAGCACCCGAAAATCCTGTCCTCGATCAGGGCAAACCATCCGGAAGGATGGGACGCAAAGCCACTGGCCCCACCTCCCGAGGGAGCGGGCAGCAGGGCTGCCGAGCGACCCCGGCATCGCTTCACCGCCGGAACCATCGCGCGGCTCTTCAGGACGCGTGATGGGTTCCCGGACCGGTGCGGTGAGGAGATGCCGATGCGATCGCCGCGGACCTCCCGCCCCTCGCGTGCCTTCCACCTCGCGTTCTCGGTGTTGCTCGCCACCTTCGCGTTCACGGCGACGGCGAGCGCCGCTTACCGCACCGACAAGGTCGGCCCGCAGTCCCTCGCCACCAAGACCGGCAGCGTGGACTCGGGCGCCGTCGACGTGCTGAGCTCGTCCGAGCAGCCCAACCCCGCCGTCCCCGACCAGGGCGTGCGCGTCTTCAAGGGCGCCAAGAAGGGGTATTCGGGCACCCTCACGTACGTCGTGCCGGCGAACGTCGACGTGGTGGCGGCCTCGGAGCTCGCGGTCGACGTCAATTATCTGGGGGACTCCGGCTCCTCGAAGCGCTGGACCTTCGAGCTGCGCGACTTCGCGCGCAACAAGTGGGTCGTCGTCGGCGACACCCGGACCGCCACCTCGCACACGTGGAGCGCGCTGCGCTTCACCGTGAGCGGCGACTTCGCGCCCTACGTGAACGCGTCCCGGCAGATGCAGATCCGCTACTCGACGCCGACCAAGAAGCTCGCCAGCCGCCTCGACCTGGCCACGATCTCGGTCACGACCTACGTCGAAGATGAGCCGCCGCCGGCCGGTGGCGGCTCGGCGCCCACCGATCACTCGTCGGTACGCTCGGTCTTCAAGGGCTCGTTCACGTCCTCGCCCGAGGCGATCCAGTACGTCGCGACGGTGCCCGACTTCCACGTCCTCAGCATGGGCCCGTCGAAGGTCCAGTCGATCAAGTCCGCCAACCCCGACGTCGAGGCCTACTACTACTTCAAGGTCGGCGGCCTCCACGGCCCCGCGACCCGCCCGCCGAGCGGCGACCCGGGGTGGGACACGGTGGTGGCCGAGGACCTGCTCTGGGATGGCCCGAGCGGCCAGCCCGTCACCCAGACCCAGAACGACTGGTACTACATCGACATCCAGAACCCGGTGAAGCGTGCCGCGTGGATCGCTTTGCTCACCGAGCAGATCGCCAACGTGCGCGCCCAGGGCTGGGACTCGGTCTTCTTCGACAACGCCGGCGTGATCGAGCCGAGCCTGATCAACGAGTACCCGGCCGACTACTCGGACGCCGCCTACTACGCCGCGGTCGACGAGATCCTCGCGGCGATCCGCGCCGCGTTCCCCGGCATGCACATCGTCTTCAACTCGTATTCGGGCTGGGCGGCGCCCGGACGGCGCGGGCTCGAGCTCCTCGACCACGCCGACGGCATGTTCTTCGAGGGCTTCAGCCTCAAGGTCAGCGGCAAGTACTTCGACACCGCGCGTTACCTGC
>CAYMQR010000085.1:0-12981 GCA_964392195.1 uncultured bacterium
AGCTCGCGGCGGATCGGGTCGAGGACCGCTTTCGCGAGCCCGGTCATCTGGAGCGCCTGGGTCCACGCGAGCGCGTCGCTCGCGGTCATCGCGGCCACCTCGGGCAAGCGCGTGCCCGCGACCCGCACCGCGCGCGACTCAGGCCTGAGCCGCGAGCCGTCGCACGTAACGCAGGTCGCCTCCGCGAGGTAGCGGTTGAGCGACGCGGGCACGCCGTCCTCGCTCTCCAGCATGTGCTGGATGCGGGTGCGCAGCCCCACGAACTCGCCGCGCCCGTCGAGCACCCAGCCGCGCGCCCGCGGCGAGAGCTTGCGCCACGGCTTGGTCACGTCCACGCCGAGGTCGTCCGCGACCTGCTCGGCGAAGCGCTCACGCGCCTTCTTCGCGAACGGCGCCTCGCCGAGCACCGGGAAGGCGCCGTCCTCGATCGAGAGCGACGCATCCGGCACCAGCAGCGGCTCGGCCACTCCCTCGTAGAAGCCCATGCCCTTGCACTCGGGGCACCACCCGCGCGGGCTCACGAACGAGAACGCACGCGGCTCGAGCTCGGGAACACCCGTGCCGCAGCGCGGGCACGCGAGCGTGGTGGAGAACGCGGCCTCTTCAGTGTCGCCCTTCCCGCCTTCGGCTTCCACGATCACCGAGCCCTTGCCGCGCTCGAGCGCGGCCTCCAGCGCCTCGAGGAGCTCGGGCGAGGGCGTGCCGTCGCGCGCTACCTCGATCCGCGCCACCAGCGCCTCGATGTCGTGCTCGGCGTAGCGCACCAGCTTGGGCGAGGGCTTCGTGGCGAGCAGCCGCCTATCGACGCGCGCCTCGCCGACCCCCTCCTTGGCGAGCTTCTCGAACACCTCGCGGTGGAAGCCCTTGCGGCCGCGGATCACCGGTGCCAAGAGCCGCACCCGCCGCCCCGCGAAGCGCGCGCCGATCGCGGCCGCGATGCGCGCCGGCGTGCCGCTCTCGAGCGCCTGGTCGCACTTCGGGCAATGCGGCGTGCCGAGGCGCGTCCACAGGAGCCGCAGGTAGTGCCAGATCTCGGTGAGCGTCGCGACCGTGGTCTTGGCGCTGCCGCGGGTGCGGCGCTGCTCGATCGCGATCGCGGGCGGCAGCCCGTCGATGCGGTCCACCTCGGGCTTCGAGAGCGGCTGCAGGAACTGCCGCGCGTAGGGCGAGAGCGTCTCGAGGTAGCGCCGCTGCCCCTCGGCGAAGAGCACGTCGAACGCCAGCGACGACTTGCCCGAGCCGCTCGGCCCGGTCACCACCACGAGCTGGTTCTTCGCGACGTCGAGCGACACGCCGCGCAGGTTGTGCTCGTGGGCCTTGGTGATGCGGATGGGTGAGTTTCCGTCGATCCGCTCACCCGCCATCGCCGCAGCGCGCACCGGATACGCCGGCAAGGCGCCCTCGCCGATCGCCATCTCGGCTTCGGACTTCCCCTCCAGCAGCGGCTTCAGGTAGCGGCCGGTGATCGAGCGCGGCTCGGCGGCGACCTCCTCCGGCGTGCCCGCCGCGACGATCTCGCCGCCGCGCTCGCCGGCCTCGGGGCCGAGGTCGATCACCCAGTCGGCGCGCTTGATGACCTCGCCGGCGTGCTCGACGACGATCAGCGTGTGGCCGGCTTCCACCAGCAGATCGAAAGCGCGCAGCAGCGGCGGCAGGTCCGCCGCGTGAAGGCCGGTGGAGGGCTCGTCGAAGAGGTAGAGGTTGCCGCGCGGCCCGCTGGAGGGCCGCGCTCCGTCGCGGCCGCCTCGCTGCGGCGCCGACGGAGCACGGCTCCCTTGGCGCCTGCCCTCCACCCGGCGTCGCGGCGTGGAGTCCGCGATCGCCGCGGCGAGCTTGAGCCGCTGCGCCTCGCCGCCCGAGAGGGTCACGATGCTCTGACCGATCCGCAGGTAGCCGAGCCCCACCTCCCGCGCCGGCAGCATCCGCGCCACCAGCTCGCGGTCGTCGGCGAAGAAGCCCACCGCGTCGTCGAGGGTGAGCCCCAGGATCTCGGTGACGTTCTTGCCGTGGATGCGCGCGCGCAGCACGTCGGGCTTGAAGCGCGCGCCGCCGCAGTCGGCGCACGGCACGTGGACGTCTGCGAGGAACTGCATCTCGACCTTCTCGAAGCCGGCGCCCTCGCAGGTCTCGCAGCGCCCGCCCGGCGAGTTGAACGAGAGCGTCGAGGCGGTGATGCCGGCCTCCTGCGCCTCGGGCGTGGCCGCGAGGAGCTTGCGGACCTTGTCGTAGATCGAGAGGTACGTGCCGACGATCGACTTGGGCGAGCGGCCGATGGGCGCGGTGTCCACGAACACCACGTCCTCGAAGACGTCGCCGCCCTCGATCGCGTCGCACTCGCCAGGGTCCTCGACCGGCTTGCCGCGCGCGCGCAGCAGGTTGCGGTAAAGCACCTCCTCGATCAGCGACGACTTCCCCGAGCCCGACACACCCGTCACGCACGTCAGCGCCTGGAGCGGGAAGCGCACGTCGACGCGCTTCAGGTTGTGGGTGCGCGCGCCGCGCACCACCAGCGCCTCCCCGCCCACGTCGCGGCGCTTCGCGGGGAGCGGGATGCGGAGCCGGCCCGCCAGGTACGCGCCGGTCGCCGACGCGGGCACCTTCGACGCTCCGTCCACCGGCCCCTGGTAGAGGATCGAGCCCCCGCTCTCGCCCGCGCCGGGACCGAGGTCGATCAGGTGATCGGCGCCCAGGATCAGCGCCGGATCGTGCTCCACGACCACCGCGGTGTTCCCGCGCCCGACCAGCCGTTCGAGGATGCTCACCAGCCGGTCGTTGTCGCGCGGATGGAGCCCCACCGACGGCTCGTCGAGGACGAACAGCGCGTTGGTGAGCGCCGAGCCCACCGCGGTGGTGAGGTTGACCCGCTGCATCTCGCCGCCCGAGAGCGTGCGGCTCTGGCGATCCAGCGTCAGGTACTCGAGCCCCACGTCGCACAGGTAGGCGAGGCGCGCGCGGATCTCCTCGAGGAGCGGCGCCGTCCCCTCGCTCAGCGCCGCCGGCAGCCGCAGCGCGTCGAAGAAGTCCCGCAGCGTCCCCACCGAGCCGCCGTAGAGCTCGGCGATGTTCCGGCCGGCGAGCCGCGTGCGCAGCGCCTCCGGCTTGAAGCGCGTGCCACCGCACGCGAGGCACGTCACGTAGGCGCGGTAGCGCGACAGCAGCACGCGCACGTGCATCTTGTAGACGCGCCCCTCGAGCCACTGGAACCAGCCGCGGATCCCCCACCACTTCTTCTTCGCCCAGCCGCCCGCCTCGCCGTCCCACAGCCAGGCGCGGTGCTCCTCGCTGAGGCGCGCGTACGGCACGTTCATCGGCACGCCGCGCGCCTTGCAGAACTTCGTCAGCTCCTCGCGCTCCCACGAGGTCTTCTCGGTGCTCCACGGCTTGACCGCGCCCTCGGCCAGCGACTTGCGCGGGTCGGGGATCACCAGATCGGGCGCGATCTCGATGGTACGGCCGAAGCCGCGGCACGTCGGGCACGCGCCGATCGGGTTGTTGAACGTGAAGAGCCCGGGCGTGGGATCGGGGTACGTGACCTTGCAGTCCGGGCAACGCAGCCGGGTGTCGTGGCGCAGCGCGCGCGGCGCCGGCGTGCCCGCGGCGTCGAGCGGCACGATCGCCGCGGTGCCCGCGCCGTGCGCGAACGCCTGCTCGAGCGCCTCCACCAGCCGCCCGCGGCGCGCAGGCTCGACCACGATCCGGTCGAGCACCACCAGGAACTCGCCCTCGCGTGGGAAGCCCTCGAGCTCCTCGAGGCGCGTGACCGCGCCGTTCGCGAGCAGGCGGATGAAACCCTGGCGGCGGAGCTGCTCGACGATGACCGGGAAGTCCTCGGGCGGCGCCGTGGGCGCGTCGAAGCCGATCAGCACCGTCTGGCCGGCTCGCGCCGCGAGCAGCTCGTCCGCGACGGTCTCGGGCGTGGCGCGCAGCACGGGGCGATCGCAGGTGTCGCAGTGGCGCACGCCGGCGCGCGCGAACAGCACCTTCACGTAGTCGTGGATCTCGGTGACCGTGCCGACGGTCGAGCGGCTCGAGCGCACCGTGTTGCCCTGCTCGATCGCGACCGCCGGCGGGATGCCCTCCACGCCGTCGATCGCCGGGCGGTTCATGCGCTCCAGGAACTGGCGCGCGTAGGCGCTGAACGACTCGACGTAGCGCCGCTGGCCCTCGGCGAAGAGCGTGTCGAAGGCGAGCGAGCTCTTCCCCGAGCCCGACACCCCGGTCACCACCACGTACTGGCCGCGCGGGATCTCGAGGTCGAAGCCCTTCAGGTTGTGCTGGCGGCAGCCGGTGAGCCGGATGGGAGCGGACATGGCGCGTCGACGCCTCGGCGATGCGCCCGCCGCGGCAGACGCCCGAACGTGAGAAGGAGGAGGCTCGCGATGTGGCGGTGGCTCGCGCGCGGCCGTGCCGCCGTCGCGCGGCGAGCCAAGATAGCCGAAACGGACGGGGCCGCGATCGCTCGCGGCCCCGTCACTCGTGTTGACACGCTGCTCGAAAAGGCACGCGCCAGAGGCGCGTCGACGAGCGAAGCAAGTCGGCTTGGGGGTGGGGCCCCATGAAAACCGCGCTTTTCATGGGGCGGGGGTCTGGAACCCGCGCGCTTCGCGCGCTCCCCGAGGAAACATCTGCACGCGCCGACCACGGCGCGGTGGGTCATTTCGTGGGCGCCGGCAGCGCGTTCTGCACGCCCTGGTTGAGCTGGTTGGCGGTGCCGAGGGCGTCGTTCACGGGCGCGGCGGCCTCCCCCACCTTCTTCGCAGCGGCACCGGTCGCGTCGTTCGCCGCGCCGGTGGCGGCACCCGTCGCCTGCGCGGCAGCGCCCGCGGCCTGCGCCTGGGCATCTGCCTTCGCGCCTTCGACCGCGCCGGTCGCCTGCGCCTTGGCGTCGTTCACGGCGCCCGTGGCCTGCGCCTTGGCGTCCTCGACGGCGCCGGTCGCGGCCCCTTCGGCACCGCTCGCCGCGCCCTTGGCGGCGTCGACCGTTCCCTCGGCGGACTTCTTGGTGGCCTCCACGGAGGCCTTGGTCTCGGCCGCCTTGTTGAGCGTATCGGTCACGCCTCCCAGCGGATCACCGGCGGTCGCGACCGCCGCCGAGAGCAACACCACACCCGAGATGGTACCGGCCACTGCCCAGCGGGAAAGCTTCATGTGAGGCCCCCTGTCGATGGTTGGACGACGAACGACCCTCTTCTTGCCACATCCACCGCTCGGCTGTCCCGCCGCGCGAGCCCCCGCGCTACGGTCGATGCGAGAGCGAGCCCGCCCGCGGCGCCGATCCGTGGGCGGCCCCTCAGGGCTGCGAGCAGCCTCCCGGCGTGGCGGAGTTGCAGTCGTCGTCGACGCCGTTGCCAGGAATCTCGGTGGCGCCCGGGTTCACCGCGGCGCTCGCGTCGTTGCAGTCGAGCTGCGGGTGAGCGCAGGTGGCCGAGGCCGGGTTGCCGTAGCCGTCGCCGTCGAGGTCGGCGCACGACGAGTCGGGCGTGGCCGGGTTGCAGTCGTCGTCGAGGCCGTTGCCCGGGATCTCGGTGGCGCCCGGGTTCACCGCCGCGTTGCCGTCGTTGCAGTCGGTGGCGGACCCGGCGCTGCAGGCGCTGCTGCCCGGGTTGCCCCAGCCGTCGCCGTCGCCGTCGGTGCACGTCGGCGCGACGCCGCAGGTGTCGAACTTGAACGCGGCCACCTGCGTCGCCCAGGTGTTCGAGTTGGCGCGCATCCCGGTGAACCAGAAGGTGCAGTCGTCCGCCGGGTCGATCGACATGTGGTGGTAGTCGCCGTAGCGGTTCGAGCTGTCCTTGCCCACGCCGGCCACGATCGAGGTCTCGGCCTCCGGCATCGTCCCGGCAGACGCCGCGGCGGTGCGGCCGGTGTACGAGAGGCCGGGGCTCACCGCGCTCGACGACACGCTGTAGCCGAGCGCGATGTCGCCGTCCTTGTCCATCGCCACCGAGCTCATCCAGCGGTTGGTCGAGTTGGGCGAATACGTCCCCTGCTGGAACAGCGACCACGCGCCCGCGCCGGGACGGCGCAGCTCGAACCACCGCACGCCGGCCTGGTCCGTGCCGGTGACGTCGGTGGCGAGGCTGCCGACGATGGTCTCGTGGCCGCCCACGTCGTTGCGGTACTGGGGCGGCTGCATCACCACCTCGCGGAGCGGGTCGAGCTTCACCGTGGTGCCGGGCTGCGGGATGCACGAGAACGACACGAGCCCGCACAGGTCGGAGTCGATCTCGGCCATCGCGACCGAGGTGGGTCCGACCAGCGTCGAGCTCGCGGGCGTGGTGAAGTTGGGCGTGAAGGCGAAGACATCGATGTAGTCCTGGCTGGCGTTGTTGCTGCCGGCGTTGTGGACCTCGTCGTCGCGGTGGCGCAGGAACCAGGCGGGCGAGTTGGCCGGCGGTGCCACGGCGCCGGCGAAGTTGGCGGGCGCGACCATCTGGAAGCCGAAGCCCGACAGCGCCGGCGCCGCGAGGCGGATGTAGGTCGCGGCGAGACCGCTCAGCATCTTGGTACGATCGAGGGCGTAGACCGCCGGGACCGACTCGTTGGTGCCGACGAAATACGCGGTGGGCCACACCGCGTACTTCGGGTAGTCGGGGAACTGCGGCAGCGAGAAGTCGTAGGCCCACCACCCGCCGCTCACGGGATCCGCCGTCTTCGACACGTACACGCACAGGTGGTTGCCGAGCGAGGCGAACTCGGTGAGCACGAAGCGGCTCGCGAGGCGGTCCCACAGCGCGACCGGGTCACCGAGCCCGCTCGCGCACGAGCCGGTGCCGAGGCTGTCGAGGTTGGTCGGACCCGCGACCGTGGCGCCGGTCTTGTCGTAGATCTTGAAGATCGCGCCGCCGCTGCCGTTGATCATCTGGATGTAGTGGCTGGGTCCCGCCGCGCCGGTCGGGTCGGGCGGATTGACGCCGGTGTAGCCCTGGCCCGCGAAGTTCGCGCTGGGCGCCGAGAAGGCCTGCGAGCTCGGGCCGCGCGAGCCGGCCTGGGTCTTCAGCAGCGGGTCGAGCGCTGGCGCCGCGGGCGTGAACTCGAGGCCGTTCGCGGGCGGGCGGCGACGGAGCGGGATCTCGACGATCGCGTCCCCGGGCTTCCAGTCCGGCACCTTGGGCAGCGAGCGCAGGTCGACGTCCACCGAGTGCGCGCCGACCGCCGCGCCCTGCTCGACCTGGATCGAGCCGTCTTGCGCCGCCGAGATGCCGGCCACACCGGCCACCGCGAGCAACGCCGCCGCGATCCGGCTCGCGCGTGCGCGCACGCGCCGACCTCGTTCGATACCCATGTCCGACCCCTCGACCTTCCGTCGCGCCGCGTGGCGCGACCACCCGTCCCCGGTGCCGCCGGAATCCCCACGATCCGGCGGCGTCCGCCCCTCGCTCAGCGCCCCTCGCGCTCGCTCTCGCGGCCGGGCGCCGGCTTCCACGCCGGCGCGGGCGCGATCCGGACGTCGCCCGACTGGCTCTGCACCACCAGCATCCGCTCACCGTGGCCGAGCCGCAGGCTCGCACGGCTCACGCCGGCCTTCGATTCGACGTCCGCTGGATAGCCCAGGACGATCTTACCGCCGGTCCGCGCCCGCACGTCCAGGTCCGCCCCGGGGGGAAGCTCGGCCTCGATCGAGCCCGAGCCGCTCTCGAGCCACATCGGCCGGGTGCCGTCGGGCTCGCGGACCAGCACGTGGATCGGCCCGCTGGTGCTGCGGGCGCGGACGCTCTTCTCGGCGACGATCCGGATCGCGCCGGACTCGGTCTCGGCGTCGATCTGGTCACAATCGACCTCCTTCACGTTCACGATGCCCTTGCGGGTCCGCGCTTCGACGCGCACGTCGCCGGGCACGAACACGGCGACGTCGGCGCGGTCGAGGCGCTCGCGCGTGGCGCGGGCCGAGGGGTCGGGCGGCGTCACCGGCGGGTACTCGACACGGATCACGAGCGCGGTGCCCACCCGCTCGACTGCGAGCACCAGCTTCTCGCCGGCGCTGTCGAGGCGCTGCACCACGGTGTGGACCTCGACGGCGTCGTCGCCCTCGGTGCCGCGGATCCGCACGTCACCGTAGTCGTTCTCGACCACCACCACGCGCGCGCCCGCGGGCGCGCCCGACCACTCGAGCCGGTCGATGGTGAGGCCGGCGGCCGGGTCGGCGGCGGACGGGGTGGGCGCTGGCGCCGGCTCCGCGGCGCGCGCCTCGACGAGCGCGAGCGCCACCAGCGCGCACCCGAGCCGCCCGGCCCTGCCAGCGCGCCCCATCGCCGTCACTCCTTGGGGAGCTGCGCGATGAACTCGTTGCCGACCTTGATCGAGTTCTGGATGTCCTTCACGAGCGCGTTGATGTCGCTCTCGATCGACTTGGCGTGCGCCTCGATGCCGCCCACCGCGGCGGCGTTGAGGCTCGACTTCAGGAACAGCACCTGGTCCTTCAGCTTGCGCAGCACCGGGTCCATGCTCGCCTCGGACTGGTGCAGCGCGCTCGCGAGGCTCGCGTACTTGCGGCGCGTGTCGTCGAGCTGGCGGCGCATGGTGGTCTTGTAGCTCGCCTCGGAGACATCCTCGATCTCGCCCTCCCACTCCTTGAAGAGGTCGTTGGCGATCGAGTCGATCTTCTCGATGCGGTCGCGCACGTCCTGGGCGCGCGCCTCGCTCGCGTCGTAGTCGCTCTTGAGCTTGTCGTACTGCTTCTCGAGCTCGCCGCCGTGGAAGCCGGTCATCTCCTTCAAGCGGGTGAGCGCGTCCTTGAACTGCTCCTGCGCCGCGTCCTGCTCCTTCGAGACCTTGGCGACGTTGTCGCGCAGCAGGTCGCGCTTCTCCTTCCCGAGCTTCTCCCAGGTCGCGTAGTACATCTTGCTGCACCCCGCGAGCGCGACCACGCCCACCAGCACACCGAGCCAGAGCTTCAGGTTCTTGGAAGTCCGCACGTCGAGATCTCCTCGAGGAACGCGATGAACGACCGGCCGGGCTGAGCTCGGCCACGCCGGGCGAGCCATTGAAACAGGCCCGGACCGCCGCTCGCAACCAAGGCCGATGGTCGAGCTCGTAGCGCGGGGGCTCGTCCGCCGCCAGGCGCGGCACCGAGAGACCACGACGCCTTCGGCGTCTCACCGGCCTGGAGGGCCGCGATCCTTCGCGGCCGCCCCGAAAGTGCTCAGCCGTCGCGGGCGATCATGGCGTCGAGCAGCGGTCCGGGCGTGCCATCGGGCGCCTTCAGCGAGTAGCCGAGGGTGTCGTCGTTCCAGGCGTAGAGGACCCAGCGCTCGGGGTCGATGCCGAGGCGCCTGTACACCTCGACCACCTGCAGGAAGTAGTCGAGCTGCTCGGCGAGGTCGTTCTCGCCGACCTCGGTCACCCACACCTCTTTTCCGGCCGCGCGCGCCTCGGCGTACACGTTCTCGACCGCCGGCACCTTCTCGTACTGCTTGGTGTAGACGTGCATGTTGAACACGTCGATCTCGTCGAGGAGGCCGGCGTCGATCATGTCCTGGTTGTAGTTGAGGGTGTTGGGGAAGTCCTGGACCATCGGGCGCGTGGCGGCGGCCACCAGCTTCTTGCCCGCGCCCATCACGCTGCGCACGTCGGGCGCGACGCCCTTCACCCAGTCGACGTACTGCTGCGCGGTCCAGGCGAGGAAGTTCTCGGGCTCGTTCTCGAGCTCCCAGCCGACCACCTTGGGATCGGTCGCGTAACGCGCGACGAAGTTGAGGTCGACGTCCTCCTCGGGGAGGATCACCAGGAAGCGCGCCTCGGGCGGCGCGCCGTCGATGAGGCGCCCGACGTAGTCCTTCACGTCCGGCTTGATGAGCGTGCGGATGACGCCCACCAGCGGCGTGATCTCGTCGAGGTCCTCGGCGGTGCCGCCGTTGGGCTGGAAGTGGATGCCGAGCCGCTCCTTGGGAAGGAGCTTGTCCACGCCTGGGTTGGGCGGGTCGGTGATGGTCTCGATGTCGCTGATGCTCGTGTCACCGCAGCCCGCCGCCATCACCAGCGCCAGCGCCGCCGCTCCCAGTCCACCGATCACACGCTTCATGAGTCGAGCCCTCCCGCCCGTTACCCCGGCCCCGGGGAAAGCGCGAGCCTAGCGCGAAACCCGCATCGCGAGCGAGCGACGGTGCGCGCGCGGCGGACTACGCGTGGCGCGCGCCGCGCGACCCCGCCGTGGTACCTTCGATCGGTACGCACGCCTCTCCGCCCGGGCCTCCCCGACGACCATGACGTCGCCCAGCCGCGCACGCCCAGGAGAGACCTCGCTCCGCGATCCGGTCGCGGGCGCCGATCGGTATCCGGGCGAGCTGCTGCGCGACCCCGGCCCGCCGCCCGGGCTCGGCGGCGGCGGCCCTGGCGCGCTCGCGTGGTGGACGCGGCTGCGCGCCAACCTCGCCGGGCCGCGGCTCGACGCCGCGCACGAGCTCGAGTACCGGCGCTTCGCGGCGAGCGCCAGCGGGCGCGCCGCGCAGGTGCTGCTGGTGCTCACCGGGTCGCTGATGGTGGTGCTGTGGCCGATCGACCTGTGGGTGCTCGCCGACGCCCCGGCCGCGCTCGTGCTGCTCGCCGCGTGGCGGCTGGTCTACGCCGGCGTCGCGCTCGGCGCGACCCGCCTCGTCGAGCGGCGCATGAGCGCCGGCGCGGACCCGGCGCCGGTGGTGGCCGCGAGCATCATGACGCTGGCGGGCGGCACGTTCGCGGTGCTGGGCAGGATCGTGCCGCTCGAGTCGCCGTGGATCCACACCGCGGTGGTGGCGCCGGCGTTCACGATGTTCGTGCTGGTGCCGCCGCTCGCGCGCCTCGGGATGGTGGTCGGCACCACCGGCGTCACGTGGGCGGCGATCGCGCTGACGAGCGCCCAGGCCGCCACCTACCCGCACTGGATCGAGGCCGGCGGCGTGGCGCTCCTCTCCACCTCGTTCAGCTTCGCGTTCGGCCACGTGGGGTGGCTGGGCAGCCGCTGGTACTTCGTGGTGCGGCTCGAGCGCGAGCGCGCCGAGGCCGAGCAGCGGCGCCTCGAGGCGCTCGTCACGCAGATCGAACGCTCCCACGACCTCGAGGCGCTCGCGCGCGGGGTCGCCCACGAGTTCAACAACCTGCTGCACGTGATCCTCGGCTCGGCCGACCTGATCGAGCGCTGCGTGCCGCGCGACGCCAGCGCCCCGGCCGAAGGCTTCGCGGACATCCGCACCGCCGTCCATCGCGGCGCGCAGGTGTGCCGGCAGATGCTCGCGTACGCCGGCGAGAGCCCGCTCGACCTGCGCACCGTGGACGTCGACCAGCTCATCCCCGCGCACCTGCGCACGCTCGACCCGGTGCTACGCGGCGAGGTGGCGCTCACCTACCAGCAGCACGGCGCGCCGCTCGAGGTCGCCGCCGATCCGGCGCGCCTGCTGGACGCGATCGACCGGCTGGTGGCGGACGCGCTCGAGGCCATGGGCAAGCGCACCGGCGCGATCCGGCTGCGCGGATCGCGCACCGTGCTGCCGCCCGGCGCGGCGCGGCGCGAGCGCGACCTCGGCGACCTGGCGCCGGGGCCGTACGCGCTGATCGAGATGGCCCACGACGGCAACGGGCTCGACACCGCCGCGCGCGCGCGGCTGCTCGATCCGCTCGCGGTGACCGGCCCGTCGCCGCGCCGGCTCGGGCTGCTGGCGGTGGCGGCGATCGTGCGCGGCCACCGCGGCGCGCTGGTGATCGACTCGGCGCACGGCGCCGGGACCCGCATCCGGCTCTTCCTGCCGATCATCGGTCACGCCGGCGCGATGACGCTCGCGGCGGCGCCGGCCGCCGCCGCGGCGGAGCCGGAGGGCGAGCCGTGAAGGTAGTGGCGATCCGCGAGGTGGGCGGCCCCGACGTCCTCGACCTCGTCGAGCGCCCCGAGCCGGAGCCGGGCTCCGGCGAGATCCGCGTCGCGGTTCGCGCCACCGCGCTCAACCGCGCGGACCTCATCCAGCGGCGCGGCTTCTATCCCGCGCCACCCGACTCGCCCGCCGACGTCCCCGGTCTCGAGTTCGCCGGCGAGGTCGAGGCGGTCGGACCCGCGGTGCGCGAGCACGCGGTCGGCGACCGGGTGTTCGGGATCCTCGGCGGCGGCGGTTACTCGGAGAAGATCGTCACCCACGCGCGCATGGCGGTGAAGGTGCCGGCGCACCTGAGCTGGGAAGAGGCGGCGGCGATCCCGGAGGTCTTCATCACCGCCCACGACGCGCTCTTCACGCAGGCGGGGCTGGGGCTGGGCGAGAGCGTGCTGATCCACGCGGTGGCGGGAGGCGTGGGCACCGCGGCGCTGCAGCTCGCGCACCGCGCCGGGGCGATCACGATCGGCACCGCCGGCTCGGTGGCCAAGCTCGAGCGGGCGCGTGAGCTCGGCCTGCAGGTGGGGATCGACCGCACCACGGGCGACCTCGCCAACGCGGTCCGCGAGGCCACCGGCGGCGCGGGGGTGCACGTGATCCTCGACACCGTCGGGCCGGGCTACTGGGAGGCGAACCTCGCGAGCCTCGCGCGCTGCGGGCGGCTGGTGCTGATCGGGCTGCTCGACATGACGCCCGCCAAGCTGCGCGCCGACCTGCTCCTCAACAAGCGGCTCACCATCATGGGCAGCGTGCTGCGCTCGCGGCCGCTCGAGGAGAAGATCGCGGCCACCCAGGCGTTCGCGCGCGCCGTGCTGCCGCTCCTCGAGGGGCGCCAGGTGGTGCCGGTGATCGACCGCGTGTTCCCCCTCGACGAGGCCCGCGCGGCCCACGAGTACATGGAGACGAACGCCAACGTCGGCAAGATCGTGCTGCGGGTGTAGTGCGCTTCGTCGGGCGCGCCCGATCGAGCCCCGCGACCACGGCGATGGCGATCCCGAGCGGGACGGACACGCGCGCGGCGATCGATCCCATTCCCGGGCGGGCTCGCGCCCGCCCCTACATGCTCCTACCGCGAGCCGCGGGCATCCGCCGTCGGGCGTGTCCATGGACGGCCGCGATGCGCGATCGGTGGGCCGATCGATCGTCACTG
>CAYMQR010000086.1:0-12963 GCA_964392195.1 uncultured bacterium
CCATGTAGGTGCCGAGGATCGAACCGCGCATCGCGTAGCTCACGCCGACGAAGCTCCCGGCGCCGTCGACCTCCGCGATCCGATAGTCGCGCCCCAAGGTGGTGGGCGACTCGCGATGGTGGATGGCCGTGAAGTAGCCCGACGCCGTCGGATAGCGGCCGCGCAGCAGCTCGATCTCGTGGGCGACCGAGATCGGCGCCCGGCCGCGGTTCTCGACGCGGACCTCGGCCGCCGACCAGAACGGCATCGGCAAGCGCATCACGTAGCGCCCGCCGTGCCGCCCGAACAGCAACCCCGCGGCGGGCCGATCGGTCCGCGCCGAGCCGAACAGCAAGCCGAGCGGCGCCTCGACGTCGGGCGCCTCGTGGTCGTCCCAGCGCGCGACGAGCCAGGCCCCGGCCACGCTCCGCTCGTCGAATGGCTCGACGTCGAGGGCGAGGTTCCACACCGAGCCGGCGCCGCGCTCCGCGAGCAGCGTCCGCGACTCGCCGGGCGCGAGGGCGGTCGTCCCGGCGATGCGCTCGATGGACGCCACCGGCTTCGGGTCGCGCTCGGGGTGGCGCCAGTCCTCCGCCAGCGCCGTCACGTCGAGATCGCGCGTGAACGATCGCACCGGGTGGTCGAGGTCGTAGCGCCGATACGTGATTCCGTAGAACTCGGCGGGCCGGCTGAGCGTGATCTTGGCGCGTCGCTCGTAGCAGATCGGCACGTAGCTCACGAAGCCGCCGCTCGACGCCAGCGGGCCGAGCACCAGCGGAGTCACGAACGGCGCGCGCTCGCCGCCGAAGAAGTCCAGGAACGGCTCGTCGACGACCGGGCGGTCGAGGTCGTCGACGTAGACGCGGATGCGGCCGAGCCACGCGAGCTTGGCCGTGAACCAGGCGCGATAGACGCATCCCGGCCCGAAGTCGTCGAACACCACGTGCTCGCCACGCTCGTCGACGTAGAGCTCGGAGTGGCCCGCGAAGCCGTCCTCGTTGCCGCCCGCCGGATCGGCGCTCGACACCTGGCGGGTGAGGCCACCGGGGCGAAGGAGCGGCAGCGCGGCGACGTCGGCGACCGCCTCCACGCCGGGCGCGGGAACCTCGACGCGCCCGGCGAACGTCGGGAGTGGAGCGGGTGCGGCGACGTGGGCAGCAGGAGCCGGGGACCTGCACGACGGCGACGACGCGAGCGCCAGCGCGAGCCACGCGGCGCCGCCGAGGGAGCGAGACCGGTTCACTCGTACACTTTCTCTCCGACCGCGTCGGCCTGCGCGGCGTCCGGCTCCGGGTCGCGGGTGCGGCGCGCGAGGCGCGCGGCCTTGGCCTCGCGGTACCACTCGTGGGCGACGATCGCCGCCATGACCTCGTTGGTGCCGGTCCAGATCGACGCGAGCCGGAGGTCGCGGTGGATGCGCTCGACCGGGAACACGTTCGTGTAGCCGATCCCTCCCATCACCTGCATGGCGTGGTGGGCGACCTGCTGGCACGACCCGGTCACGAACCTCTTGGTCTCGGAGATCATGCGCCGCACCCGCGCGGGGTCCTCGCGCTTGTCCACGGCGATGGCCGTCGCGTGGACGAGCGCGCGCGAGGCGTCGAGCAGCATCGCCGCGTCCGCGATCTGGAAGCTCACCCCCTGGAACGCGGCGATCGGCTGGCCGAACGCCTTGCGCTTGGCGGTGTAGTCGGTGGCGATCTCGAGCGCGGGACGCGCGGCGCCGATGGTCATCGCCGCGGTGCCGAGGCGCTCGGGGATCATCATGGTCTGGAACACGTCCGCGCCGTGGTCGATCCGGCCGAGCACGTTCGCGACCGGCACCTCGACGTCCTGGAACACCAGGCGAGCGGTACCGCCGCCGCGGCAGCCCATGAGCCCGTACAGGTACTCGCTGGTGAGCCCGGGGCCGCGATCGACGATGAAGCAGGTGATGCCCTTGTGCGGCGGCGCCTCGGTGTTGGTGCGCGCGTAGACCAGGAAGAAGTCCGCGGCGGTGCCGCCGACGATGAAGCGCTTCTGGCCGTTCAGCACGAAGCGGTCGCCGCGGCGCTCGGCGCGGGTGGCGGTGCCGAAGAAGTCGCTGCCGCCGCGCGGCTCCGTCAGGCACTCGGCCGCGAAGCGATCGCCGCGCAGGAGCGGCTTCACGTAGCGCTCGCGCTGCTCGTCGGTGCCGTGGAGGACGATCGCGTCGCACACCAGCTCGGCGCCGACGCCGAACGCGCACGCGAAGATGTAGCCGAGGACGCCGACCTCCTCCATGACCATGCAGGTCGTGACCCAGTCCATGTCGCGCCCGCCCCAGCGGCGCGGGTGGCGGCAGCCGAGGAGATTCCGCCGCCCCGCCTCGCGGAGCAGCTCGGCGGGGAACTGGACCTGGTCCGCGTCCATGGCCAAGATCAGCTCGCGAGGGACGGATTTGACGAGCTCGCGGACCTCGTCGCGGATCGCCTTCTGCTCGTCGGTCAGGGTCCAGTCGAACATGGTGTCCTCCTCGCCTTCATCCGCTCCCCGTGAGGGTTGGGCCCACGCCTTCCAGCACGATCCCGGGCTCTTCGACGCGTTCCGCGCCGCCGAGGACCCGGCGCACCGGATCGTCACGCGGCTCGCCGTCCACGTGCCGCTCGCCGGGCGCACGGCGCTCGAGGTCGGGTGCGGCACCGGACGCACCGCCGAGCACCTGTGCGCTCGGGCCGCGCGCTACGTGGCGCTCGACGCGTCGCGGGTGATGCTGGCGGTGGCGCGGCGCCGCGTCGGCGCGGGGTGCGCGCCGCGGTGGCTGATCGGTCGCGCCCAGGCGCTGCCGCTCGCGAGCGCCTCGGTGGACGTGGTGATCGCCACCTGGGTGCTCGCGAACCTGCGCCCGGGCACGCGCGCGCTGGCGCTCGCCGAGATCGAGCGCGTGACGCACGTCGCGGACGGCGCGGGTACCTGGCTGGTCGAGAACCACTGGTCGAGCGAGCTCCAGGAGCTGCGCGGACTGGCGACCGATCCGAGCGGCAGCGAGATCGCGAGCCTCACCGGAGAGGGCGAGTTCTCGGTCGTCGAGGAGATCGACACCGAGATCCGCTTCCCGAGCGACGCCGAGGCGGCGCGGGTGCTGGGCGCGCTGTGCGGCCCCACCGCGGCCGAGGCGCTCGCGCGCCGGCCGCGCTCCCGGGTCGCTCAGCGGGTGGTCATCCTGCATCGGCCACGGACCGGCTCCACGCCTCGCTCCCGACCGTGATCGAGTCCCCTTCGGCCCAGTAGAACTCGACCGAGCTCGACGCCAGCATGTCGTCCCGGCGGTAGATGCGGGTGTGCGGCGCGTCGTTCCTCGCCGCGCTCCACGCGGCGAGGAAGCGCTCGGGCGAGATCGCGAGGCGCGCGGCGTTGCGCGCGCCGCCACGGCCGACCGGCAGGAACCGGTAGAGGTGCCAGGCATGGAGCGGCGCGCCCGCGGTGGCGAGCCGATCGACCTGGCGCGCCAGCGCGCCGAGCTGGCCGGCGTTGAGGGACGTGACCACGGTCGAGAGCGTGAAGGATCGGCGTGCCGCGGTGAGCCGATCCAGGTGCGCGAGCATCGCCGCGTGATGTCCCCGCCCCGAGCCGCGCAGCCGGTCGTGGACCGTCGGGTCCACCGACTCGAGCGGCAGGATGTAGCGATCGACCGCGGCGGCGTCGGCGAATCCCTCGGGGAGCGCGATCCCGTTGGTGCACACCTGGACCAGGAAGCCGCGCGCCTTCGCGCTCGCCGCCAGCCGCAGCACGCCGTGGGGCCACAGGAACGGCTCGCCGCCGCCGAGCACCACGTTGCGGATCGGGCCCCGCGCGAGCTCGTCGAGCAGGCCCTCGGCCTGCGCGAGCGACATCGTCGAGAAGCCGCGCTCGGCGGCGCAGAACGCGCACGCCGCGTTGCAGTCGGGCAGCAGGAAGAGCGAGGCGATCTGTTTCACGGCCCCGTCTCCGCTCCGCCCGCTCACGCGCGAGGGCCGCGCTCGTGGCGCGGCGCGCTCACTTCGCCAGGAAGCGCTCGAGGATGCGCTCGCGCGGCAGCGCCTTGGGAGCGAGCTCCTTCTGGCGCTCGCGGGCCAGGCCGTCGTAGGTCGCGCTCGGCTCGGGGCGCCGGTAGAAGACGCCGGTGTAGAGCTTGGTACCGTACTCCTGCGCGAGATCCATCGCCGCGAGGCGGTTGCTCGGGTCGTGGCCGAGCGACTCGAGGGTCTGGAGGATCTCCTTGTGGTGCTTGAGCTGGGAGTCCGCGTGGCCGAAGGTGATGCACGGCGACTGGACGTTCACGAAGGCGAAGCCGGGGAAGCGGATCGCCTCCTCGATCACGTCGGCGAGCCCCGCCATGTCCGCCGGCGTCCCTTGCGCCACGAAGCCCGCGCCGTAGGCGAGCACGTAGAGCAGCGGGTTGACCGGGTCCTCGAGGCTGCCGTAGCTCGACGACACCGTCGGCAGGCCCTTCGGCGAGGTCGGCGAGAGCTGGCCCTTGGTGAGCCCGTAGATCTGGTTGTCCATCACGATGTACGTGAGGTCGAGGTTGCGGCGGATCGCGTGCGGAACGTGGCCGCCGCCGATCGAGAAGCCGTCGCCGTCACCGCCGGCCACCAGCACCAGGAGGTCCGGGTTGGCGAGCTTGATCCCCTGCGCGATCGGCAACGCCCGCCCGTGGACGCTGTTGAAGCCGTACGCGGTGGTGTAGCCAGGGATGCGGCTCGAGCAGCCGATCCCCGACACGAACGCGATCTCGTGGGGCGCCCGCCCCACGCCCGCGAGGGCACGGGAGATCGACTGGAGGACGCCGAAGTCGCCGCACCCTGGACACCAGATCGGCTTGAGTGCGCTCTTGTAATCCTTGGCGGTGAGGCCGTGGGCCCGGTTGATGGCGGTCATGGTGTTTGGCTCACTCCTGGGGTTCGACTTCGTTCTGACGCTGGCGCTGGAGCTCGGCCGAGAGACCGAGCAGCCGTTCGGTGATCTCGCTCGCCAGGATCGGGTTCGAGCCCGTCTTCGCGAACGATCGCAGGCCGGAGGGAACGTCGACGTACATGCGGATCAGCCGGTGGAGCTGACCCTGGTACGACTGCTCGACCACCAACCCGGCGCGCACGCCGGTGAAGAAATCGCGGTACACCTGCTCGGCGACCGGATAGAGGAGACGCGGCACCAGGAGCTTCACCCGCAACCCGTCGGCGGACGCCTTGTCGAGGGCCTCGCGGGCGATCCCCGCGATCGAGCCCCACGCGATCAGCGCGAGCGGCGCGCCCGCGTCACCCTCGATCGAGAAGAAGCGGCGCTCGTGCTTGAGCGGATCGAGCTTGCGGGTGCGCTTCGCCATCATCCGCTCGTGCATCTCGCCGCCGGCGGTCGGTGCTCCGCTCTCGTTGTGCTCGATGCCCGACGCCAGGTAGTTGCCCTTCGCCATCCCCGGGTGGCTGATCGGGCTGACGCCGGACTCGGTGATGCGGAAGCGCGTGTAGTGCTCGAGCTCGCTCTCGGTGGGCACTCGCCGCGAAACCACCTTGAGCGTCGAGGTGTCGAGCGGGTCGAAGGTCTCCTTCCGCTGCGCGATCTCCTGATCGGAGAGGATGATCACCGGCGTCTGGTAGTCCTCGGCGATCTCGAACGCCTCCACCGTGGTCACGAACGACTCGGCCACGCTCGCCGGCGCCAGCACCGGGCGCGGCGCGTCGCCGTGGGCCGAGAACACCGCCTGGAAGAGGTCCGACTGCTCGCTCTTGGTCGGGATGCCGGTCGACGGCCCGCCGCGTTGCACGTTGATGCACACCAGCGGCAGCTCGGCGATGGTGGCGAGGCCGAGCATCTCCGTCTTCAGCGACATGCCGGGGCCCGAGGTGGCGGTGAGCGCCTTCTTGCCCGCGAAGCTCGCGCCCACCACGGCGCCGATCCCGGCGATCTCGTCCTCGGCCTGGAGCAGGCTCCCGCCGTACTTCCAGATCTCCGCGTTGAGCAGGTGCATGACCTCCGACGACGGCGTGATCGGATAGCCGCCGAAGAACTCGCAGCCGGCGAAGATCGCGCCCGCGGCCGACATCTCGTTACCGTCGGCGAGCACCTTGAGCGCCGATTCGTGGTCACCGTTCGCGCCGTGTGGAGGCTCGAGCTTGCGGGAGCGCTGGAGAGGGTGCTCGGCCGCGTACGCCGCTCCGGCGGCGAAGGCACGCTCGTTGGCGGCGACCACCTCTTCGCCCTTCTTCCCGAGCTTGCGCCGGATGCCTGCGACGATCCGCTCGCCGGCGACCCCGAGCCAGGTCGAGAGCAGCCCCATCACCACCGCGTTCTTCGAGCGCTCCGCGCCGGTCGCCTGCTTCGACAGCGCGGCGATCGGCACCGCCACCGTCTCGGCCGGGCGGACGCCCGCGACCGACAGGTCCTGCGGCGAGAGACCGCTCTCGCTCTCGAACACCAGCGTGGTGCGGCCGCCGACCGGCAGCTCGGCGCCGAACTTGAGGAAGTCGTCCCAGCTCAGTGCGATCGCGAGGTCCAGCGTGTCGCCGCTCGAGCGCACCGGCTCGGTGGCCACGCGCAGCCGACACGACGACTCGCCGCCGCGGATCTGCGGACCGAAGCTCTTGGTGAGGATCGCGTAGTAGCCCTCGCGCGCGACCGCGTTGATGAGCGACTCGCCGGCCGAGACGATCCCGTCTCCGCCCGCGCCCGCCATGCCGATGATCAGATCGTTGGACATACCTGGAACCTCCGGTGGTGGACCTCGCTGGAGCAACTCCGATGCCTCGACCCGCCGGGTTTGCGGCTGGGTGGCGGAACCATCCATTTCGACTCGAAATCGGCGTTCCTCGACCCGCACCACCGTCGCCGCGTTCCGTGATGGTGACGACCTGGACCTGACGCTTACCGGTTCGTGACCCGTCGGGGCCGGCCGAGGGCGGCGCTCGCGGCTCGCGAGCGGATTCCGGCGCCGCCCAGCGGCCGCCTCACGCTGCCCGGCGCGCGGCCCGCGCCACGCCGATCGCCTCGAGCGGGCACGCTCGCGCGCACGCCAGGCAGCCACCGCAACTCGCTTCGTCGACGATGGGAAACCCGCCGCCGTCGAGCGCCATCGCGCCCTCCGGGCAGGCCACGAAGCAGAGTCCGCAGGTGTCGCAGCGGGCGCGGTCGACGTCCGGCCGCTGGGTGAGGTTGCGCGCCATGGCCGGCGTTCCTACTCAAACGCCGTGCCGAAACCGGCCGGGGCGCGCGTCAGCGAGCGAGCGGGTGGGCCTCGACGGTGAGGGGCCGCGAGATCATGTCCACCCACGCGCGCTCGTCCCCCGGCTTCCAGTGGGGCGGGAACAGGTAGAAGAGCCGCATGTGGTAGACGCCCACGTCGAGCGGGAAGAGGTCGAACTTGTACGCCACCTCGCCGATCGAGCCCGGGACCCGCTCGGGGGGATCGGCGGTCGCGGCGTCGTCGGTGTAGGTGAGCCGAGTGACCGGGACCAGCGGCGGCGGCATCTCGACCCACCACAGGAACGTGCCCGGCTCGCCCGTCACGAGGTGCCAGGCGGGGTGCGCGGGGTCGAGGTTGCGCTCGTCGTCGGTGGTGGTGCCGTCGATGGTGTGCCACGGCGTCGCGGCGCCCGGGCTCGGCCGGTAGTAGCGCATCCCCTTCCCTTCCTCACTCAGGTCCATCGACAGCTTGAACCAGGCCTCGAGAGCCACGCTCGGGAAGTGGATGGTCTGGTCGACGCGCACCGGCGCGAGGTGGAAGTCGGGGAAGTACATGGCGTCCACCGTCACGGTGGGCGCGACCTCGATGCCCATGAACGTGAGGCGGTTGCGCTCCTGGCGGATGACCCGGATCGGCCCCTCGAGGTACGCCGTGACCTCGTCCTCCCACTCGTCCTCGTCGAAGCTGAGCGAGAAGTAGAGCAGGGTCTTGACGTAGGTACGCAGCTTGAGCCGATCGACGAAGTCGCCGCCGGTGCCACCGGCGGCGGGCGGTACCGACACGCCCGAGAAGTACACGCGGTCCTTCCCGGGCGTGTAGCGGATCGTGTAGCTGCGCGCGACGATCTGATCGCGAGCGCGGTCGTAGTGGACGTAGCCGACGGCGCTGCGAGGCGCCACGCCGGCGAAGCGGAACAGGTACGCGAACGCGGCGCCGTGGTCGACCGGGTCGTGGGCGCTCAGCTCGACCGCCGCCTCGGCCCCTGCGGGCCACGCCGCTCCCGCGGCGATCCGCGGCCCCGCGTCGGCGGCGACGAACAGCAGCTCGTCGTGGGGATCGAGCTGGCCGTTGCCGGCGCCGGGGTTGGCCTCGGGTCCCGACGGAAACACGTAGGCGGCACCGTCCGCGGTCTTCTCGTCGAGCTGGAACGGAATCGGCGCCAGCTCACCGCCCGCGCCGACCGCGAAGAGCCCGAGGTGGTCGAGACGCGCGCCGCCGAGCGGGGCGAGCGCCTCGCCCGTCACGGTGACGACGTCGGGGACGCGGCGGAGCCGGGGCGGCACGTCCTCCGCCGAGGCGCGCCACGGCACCGCGCACAGCGCCGCCGCGACGATCCAGGATCGCGCCGACGGCCGGGACGACATCCGTCAGCCGCCCTTCTTCACGCCTTCGTTCTTGAGCGCCTCGAGCCCGGCGAGGTCGACCGATTCCGCGAGCGAGCGCAGCGCGCCGACGTCCGCGGCCTCGCCCGAGACCAGCACCACGAAGCGATCACCGACGATGATGCTGTATTCGCCGCGCTTGTCGGCCGAGTCCCACTTTTCGTGGACGAGGCGACCGTCGCGCTTCATCGACTTCTCGTAGCCGTGCTCGGTCTTCTCCTCGTGCTGGAGCATCGCCCAGCCGGCGAACATCATGATGCCCTTGGTGCTGCCGGTGTCGGTGATCCTGAGCTCGAGCTCGCTCCCGTCCTCGGCGGCATAGCGCGCCTCGGCCTCGGCGATCTGGATCCCCATCGCGCCATCGCGCTTGGCGGAGAAGCTGGCGCGCGTGCGGCCGGCGAGGGACTCGGGGAGGAACGTCTCGAGCTTCTCGGGCGCGAGCGCCTCGACCTGGTCACCGCCGCTCAGCACCGTGCCCATCATCTCGCCGATGGCCTTGGCCTGCGCGTCGGCGTCGCCCGACTTCTGGGCCTGGTCGAGCTTCTGGCCAGCCTCCTCCATCTTCTTGCTCCACGTCTCGAGCTTGCCGAGCGGGCTCGCTGGATCGACCTCGACCCGCCCCTGCGACGACGCCTCGCCGCTCGGCGCGCTCGACGACGAGGCACCGCCGCGCGCTCCGTAGGTGTGCTTCGCGAACGGCACGCCGACCACGAAGGACAGCACCACGGCCATCGCGATGCCCGCCACGATCACCACACCCGCGTAGGCGCCGGCCCGCTCGCGCGCGCACGCCATGGTGTGCGGCAGCCCCGCGCGCAGCAGCACGAACACGTAGACCGCCGCCGCGAGGGCGGCGAGGCTCGCCACGAAGCCGAACCCGGGCAGGATGCGCAGCGCGCCCGCGAGCCACACCGGCGTGTAGCAGTAGGCGGCGGTCTTGAAGGCCTGCACCGGGTCCTTGCGGCCGCCGTACCTGGGCGCGAAGAAGTCGATGACCAGCGACACCAGGTACGTCATGACCAGACCGAGGAGGTACGCGAACGCCGCCTCCATCACGAGCGTGCCGATCGGCGTGCGGATCGTGCCGAGGAGCGGCACGCGCGTGCCCCACAGCGCTCCGCTGACCAGGCCCGCGACCGGCCCGAGCGCGGCGAGGATCATCACGTAGCCGGTGTAGAGGCCGCCGATGGTGGCGGGCTCCGTGGCGATCACCGGCCACTCGCTCTCGGGGGAGAGGGTGACGGACTTGGCGCGCGCGACGAGATTGGGACGGCTCATGGCCACCTCCTGGATCGGGGGGATCGGACCATCGGAGTGTGGCTCCGCCCGTGCCGGGGAGCGAGAGGGGACGCCCCGCCTTCCCCCGCGGCGCCGCCCGAGCCGGCGGCCGGCTCCTACTCGACGACCGGCGCGAGGCCGAGCTTCTCGAGGAGCTTCTCGTCGCCCGGGTCGTGCTGCTTCCAGTAGGGCTCGCGGGCGCTGCCGGTGAGCTCGCCCGCGTCGGTGCCGCCGAGCCCGGAGCGGCCGCCGTCCGCGCCGGCGGTGCGCTTCCACGCCCATCGCAGCACGCGGCGCGGGGACGCGGACTCGACCCAGAACCTCCCCTCGCGGCCGTCGTCGGTGGTCACCACGAACACGTCGCTCTCGAACGCACCAGCCGGGACGGTGACTCTCTCCGGCGCGGCCGAGCGCGCGATCGTCGCTTCGCCGATCGCGAGCGAGCGGTGCGCGAGGCGGCGCACGAACGGGCTCGCCAGGAACGGCACGGTGCGCTTCGCGCCGGGCGCCAGGTACGCGCCGCGCAGCCCGCGCAGCAGCACGAAGAGATCGTCCTCGGTGACCAGCCCCTCCGGGACCTTGACCGTGTGGTCCGCGGACTCGCCCTCGAAGTAGCTCGCGTAGCGCGCCGCGAGCCGCCTCTCGCCGAAGTCGAGCTGCTCGTAGACCTGCCCGCACCACTCGGCGCTGGTGAAGCTGACCTTGACCGGCGTGAAGTCGGCGGTGCGGACGAACAGCGACACCATCGTGTGGTAGTCGTAGAGGCCGGTCTGGAAGCTGCGGACCAGGTTGAGCTTGAGCACGTCGACGAGGTCGGCGGGGTCGGCCTTCGCGGGGTCGTCGAGCTTGACGTGCTTCGAGCGGCTGAACGGCTCGGTGACGTAGATCGCGACGCCCCGGCCGACACGCGGGTGTCCGTAGCGATCGACCGTGAGGCGGTATCCGTCGAGCTCGGCGCGGCCGTCGCGCCACACCTCGTCGAAGCTGGGTTCGGGCGCGGCGCCGGCGAGCGCCGCGGTGGCGGCGAGCGCCAGGCACCCGGCGGCGAGGGCCAGCGCGCCCGCGAGCCGCCGCGCCTTCACGGCACGATACTCAGGCTGCCGTCCGGCTGCTGCGGTCCGGAGGTGCCGAGGTAGTCGTTCATCAGCGCGATCAGCTCCTCGGGCGGCGCGACCCCGGGCTCCTCCACCGAGTCCTTGCCGTTCTCGAAGCGCAGCAGGTCGAGCTCCGCGAGGCACTCGCGGACCGCCGGCGAGAGCAGCCCGAGCCGCCTCAGGTTGGGCACGATCTTGGTGAACATCATCTGGCGGAAGCCCTTCTGGAACGCGTTCCGCTCGTTCCACGGCCGCCACACCGAGAGGTCCCATCCCAGCCGCTCGAACACCGGGTCCATGAGCAGCCGGCCGTGGAGCAGCCGGACCGCCTCGATCACGAAATCCTCGCGCTCGCGCCGCTCCGCCGCGCTCAGCTCGCCCTGGTAGAGCTTCTGGAGCGACAGCACGCCGAACGCCACGTGGCGCGCCTCGTCGGCCATGATCCGCTCGGTGATGTCCATGAGCAGCGGCTCGTTCGGCATGGTGATGCGCATGGTGCCGAACGCCGCCAGCGCGAGCCCCTCCACCAGGATCTGCATGCCGAGGTAGGTGATGTCCCAGCGCGAGTCCTCGACGATCTGGTCGAGGAGCACCTGCAGGTCCGGGTGCACCGGGTAGTTCACCTGGAGCTTCTCGGTCAGGTAGCGGTGGTAGACCTCGACGTGGCGCGCCTCGTCGGCGACCTGGTTGGCGGCGTAGAACTTGGCCTCCTCCCACGGCACCGACTGGACGATGCGCGCGGAGGCCACCAGCGCGCCCTGCTCGCCGTGCAGGAACTGGCTGAGCATGAAGGCGACCGAGTGCAGGCGGAACGCGACCGCCTCGTCCATGGTGAGGCGGCGCGGCGCCATCATCACGTCGTTCATGAAGTCGTCGGTGGCGTTCTCGCGCGCCATCCGCTCGATGTCGACGTCGACGCTCCAGTCGAGGTCCTCGGCCCGCCACTGCAGCCGCGTGCCCTTCTCGTAGAGCGCCATGAGCTTTCGCTCCTCGAGCGCGTATTGCCAGTCGAAGATCGTCGAGATCGTGGAGCGCACCGAGCGGAAGGCACCGCCCTGGGGAATGGCGAGGGGATTGCGCTGCAGGTACTGCATGGGGACCTCCCGGTTCGGGTCAGGTTATCCGCGCGCCGAGCTGCGCCAGGAAGCCGCGCTCGAGCTCACGCACCAGCTCGTCGTCGGCGAGCACGCGGCCACCGGCGCGCACCTCGCCGAACACCACCTTGTGGAACATCAGCCCGAACACGAGCTGGATCGCGAGGTCGACCGCGAGCTCGGGATCGGGATGGCGGATCTCGATCCGCCGGGTCAGCACCAGGGCCGCGATCTGCTCGGCCACCCGCGCGCGGAACCGCTCGCCCTCGCCCCACACCGCGGCGTCGTGGGCGGCTCGCACGATGAAGGCCGCGATCAGCCGCTGCCGGCTCGCGTACACGCCGACCAGCCGGGTGAGCGAGCGGCGCACGATGTCGCGCAGGCTCGCTCGCTGCCACGCCGGGTCCGCCACGAACTCGGCGAGCTCCCCCTCGAGCTGGCGCAGGAAGCGCTCCTCGAGGGCACGGATCAGCTCGTCCTTGTCACGGAAGCGCGCGTAGAAGCCGCCCACCGACGAGCGCGCGCGGCGCGCGACCTCGGGGATCGAAAGCGCGGTCACGCCGCGCTCGATCACCAGCGCCTCGGCGGCCGCGAGCAGCCGCTCGAGGGTGCGCTCGCTGCGCGCCTGCTTCGGGGCAGCCACGGTCCCGAGCGGGATGGGCGTGGAGGTCGCGGCGGCGGCGCGGGCGGGCGGCATCGGTGGCGCTGGGCGGCGGGCGTCGGATGAAAATGAGAATCTGATTCGCATTGTGACCGCGGTCCTCGGCGTCGTCAAGGACGCGGCGCGGCGCGCAGCGCAGTCAGGGCGCCGCGACGGCGCGGGTCCCGCCGGCGCCCGCGTCGGGGTGCTCGCGGAACCAGGTCATCGCCATGCGCACCCGCGTCGCGCCGCTCGGGTGATCGAAGAAGATCGCTTCCTCGAGCGGGGTGGGCTCGAGCTTGCGGTAGCTCGCGAGCTT
>CAYMQR010000087.1:0-12896 GCA_964392195.1 uncultured bacterium
CTGAGCCCGGAAACCTCAGTCGCCTTCTGCTGCGACCGACGATTCGCCGTGATCTCGCGGGGTACTCGGAACGCCGGCCCTCGCCGTACCGTGCAGTACGACTGCGGACCGGCGTCCTGCGTTCCCCGCGATCTGACGGCGACTTGTCGGTCTCGCGACGAACCCGTCTGAGGTTTCCGGGCTGAGCCCCACCCACGAAGAAACGGCGGGCGGGGGCCTCGGGCCCCGCGCCCGCCGCGCGTGTCAGCGGATCCGCGCGGTCAGCTACGCGCTTGCACGGCGATGAAGTCGCTCTTCAGCGCGCTCGTGCCCGCGCTGTCGATGTTGACGCGGGCCTTCACCTGGAACGAGCCGTTCACGAACTTGGTGAGCTCGCTGGCGTTCACGGTGCCCCAGATCAGGCGGGTCGGGAAGTTCTGCGGGTCGGTCCGGTTCACCACCTCGACCCACGCCGACGTGCCCCAGTCCCACAGCGACAGCCGCACCGTCTTGGCCGCCGCCGGCCACGTGCCGTTGTAGTAGGCGGCGAACGAGGTGGGCGAGCCCGCGAGCGGCAGCGTGAAGTCGGCCTGGAAGTCGATCTTGTTGCTGACGCCCGCCACGTCGAAGGTGGTCCCGTCCGCGACCGCGAGGCCGGTGACCCCGTTGCCGGTCGGCGTACCGAAGTTCACCGTCACCGCCGACGGCACCGCCCACACCGGCGCCGATCCGGCGCGCGTCGCGTTCGCGGTGTTGGAGAACGACGACTCGTGACCGTCGGTGTCGACCGCCTTGATCGCGTAGTACTGCGCGTAGCCGCGCTCCGCGGTGGTGTCCTGGTAGTTCGTGGCGACCACCGGCGAGGCGTTGAGCTTGTTCGCGAACGGGCCCGCGGACGAACGGCTGCGGTAGACGTTGTAGCCCGCCACGTCGCCACTGCCGCTCGGCGCCCACGACAGGTTGACGTTCGAGCCCGCCACGCCCGCGACGAGCGACGACGGCGCCGAGGGAGCGTTGGGGTCCGAGCCCGACTTCGGCAGCACCAGGAACACCACCGAGCGCGCCGGCAGCGTGTAGGTGAAGCTCGCCGACACGCCGTTCAGCGCCGACGTCACCGGCGTCACCTCGAGCGCCCCGCCGCTGCCGTTCTCAGGCTCGTTGTTCGAGCCGACGTCGGCGCCGGAGATCACGATCTGGGTCCCGGTGGAAGCCGGGTTGAAGCTCGCGAGGCTCAGGTCGAGCGGGATGTTCTGGGTGCGGTTGCGGTTGACCAGCATCAGCACCAGCGTGTTGCCGCTCGGCTGCAGCGCGGCGAGCCCGTCGACGTAGTTCGGGATCTCGCGGTAGAGCGAGCCGATCGCGCCGCCCACCAGGAAGCCGTCGTCGGCGTCGTAGTGGTAGCCGTAGGGCGCGGTCTTGAGACTGACCAGGTTGCCGCTCAGGTACTGGCGCGCCGCGGCGAGGATGTAGCCAGTGGGGCGCATGCGCGGGTCGATGCGGCCGATCTGGTTGTTCGCCGCGTCACGGGCGACGCCCTCGATGGCGCCCACGAACTGGGTCTCGCCGTAGAGCGGGAAGAAGTTGCCGAGCTTGACGCCCTGCTTCAGGAAGTTCGCGAGGAAGAGCGCGTTGGTGATTCCCGACTTGAGGTCGTTGGGCCGCGCGTTGATGCCGTAGATGGTGTTCCACTCGGTCGCGTACGCCGGCTTGCCGCCCTCGAGCGGCACGCGCTCGCCGAGGAAGGTCGGCACCGCGTCCGGCACTCCCGCCACCGCCTCGTAGAACAGGTCGGCGTTCGACAGGTCGATCGCCTTCGGGCTGCCCGGCCCGGCGAGCACGACCTGGGTGTCCACGCTGAGCTGGTTCGACGAGGCGCCCACCGCCTGCACCGTGATGGTGTGGGTGCCGGCGGTGATCCCGGTCACCGTGGTGCTCCACACCGGGAACTCGTTGGTGCCGATCGAGAACGCCTGGTTGATGGGCTGCGACCAGCGCGTCACGCCGTCGATCTGCAGCACCAGCGTCGGGTACGCCGACGACGGCACGTAGAGCGCCGCGGCCTCGAACGTGAACGTGAAGTCCCCGCCCTGCGGGAACGTGTGGGTCACCGAGACCGAGTTGTCCTTCTGGAAGATCAGCGAGAAGAACGGCGACGGACCGTACGGGTGGTGCGCCCAGAAGTCGATGTTGGCGCCGGCGATGTCGTTCACGCCGTTACCGCCGTTCTGGTACCACAGCAGCCGGTTGCCGAGGGTGTTGAAGAAGACGTCGTCCTGCGCGCCGAGCTTGACCGACGGGTCCGTCCCCTTGAGGCCGACCGAGCCGCCGCCGGTGCCGACCGCGAAGCGGTTGAAGAGGTTGGCGTAGTTGGCCGCGCTCGACTGGATGACCTCGTTGCCGATCTCCCACACGTCGATGGCATAGGGCTGGGTGCGGCCGTTCGCGGCGCGCACCGCGGCCCAGTCCACGCCCCCGTTCGCGTTCGAGCCGTCGGCCGGGTAGTTCACGTACTCGACCCAGTCCTGGGCACTGAGGATCGAGCCGGCCTCGCCCAGCGCGACGCGGTCGCAGCCGCTGTTCTTGTTGCCGGTGACGAGGCAGTCGATGTTGACGATTAGGTTGGCCTTGCCGCCCGCCTCTTCCGCGTAGCGCAGCGCCTCGTCGGTGCCGATCGCGATCATCGCGTCGAAGAAGCCGTCGGCGCGGCGCCCGGCGATGGGGCCGATGCCCTGCACCCAGTAGCTGCCGTTGCCCTGCACGCCGCCCGGGTAGCGCATGCGCGTGGGGCGCAGGTCGTCGACCAGGCTCAGGTAGCCCATCCACTTGCTGATCGAGGCGTCGTAGGTGGCCTGATCGGTGATGAAGTCGCTGATGCCGTTGTCGATGCCGAACATGCCGAGGCTGGTGCCGAACATGTCTTCGGGGATCGGGTTCACCACCGACGCGGCGTCCACCTGCACCGGCATGCTGACGTTGATGGAGCCGGTGAGCTCGGGGTTGCCGAAGAACGCGAAGTTGCCGTTGACGTACACGCCGACCTTGCCGCCGGAGAGCGCGCCGGCGTCGGTGGCGGTGGCCTGGACGTTGCCCTGGTAGCTGACGGTGATCTGGCTCGGGTTGGCCGCGTGGCGCTCGGCCTTGAGGGTCAGGTAGCTGTTCGCCGGCACCGTGACCGCGGCCGTGCTGACGCAGCCGCCGCCGGGCGCCGTGAGGTTGCCGGTCGCGACGTTGGCGTAGCTCGCGCCCGACTTCTTCTTGAGCTCCCAGGTGGTGCCGCCGGTCTTGACCCGGAACAGGTAGTGGTCACCGTTCGCCTGGTAGTTGAACACCACGCCGAGCCACACGTTGGTGTTGTTGGCGCGCGCCTCGGCCTGATAGGTGAACTCGGCGGGGCTCGCGAGGTCGACGGTCTGGAGCACCGAGAGCTTGTCGTTCGCGCTGGTGTCCGGGTTGTAGTAGACGGTCCGGTTGCCGGCGGTGCGGCTGCCGTCGGTGAACGCGGCCCAGCTCCCCGACGCGGTGCCGACGCCCTGCCAGAAGACGGTGCGGTCGTCGCCGAAGCTGATCAGGTTCCTGGTCGCGGCGACCGCCGACTGCGCGGGGCGGTCGCCGTGGCCGAGCCACGCGAACGCGAGGGCCGCCCCCGCGAGGATCGAGGCGGCACGGAGGAATCGCCCGCGCAGCGCGGGTCTCGGTCGGGGAGGGTGGGACGAGAAAGGGTTGCGTCTCACGAGCACGTGGCCTCCTGGCGAAGTCGAGCGTCCGTTCCCATCCGGCCCAGGGCGCACGTCGCGCGCACCGGGCTCCCCCGATCGCTTCGCATCAAAGCGAGTATACGAACCGTCCGGATTCGCGAGCAACGACGAATCCGTCAACAAACGTCGCAATTTTCAGCAATTGGCTCGGCCGGCCGCGGTGTTGGCGCCGGGGATCACGGGCTCGGAGGCGCGGCGGACGAGGACACGTGAATGTAACGCGGCATCTCGTCGACGGTCGTCGCGACCGCGCCGTCGGCGCTCGTGACCTCGTCCTCGACGGGGCGCCCGTACCCGTCCACGGCGCGCGTGACGCGGCCCGGGGCCGGCACCCCGACCGCCACCTTCCCGGCCGTGGACCAGAGCGCCAGGATGGTCTCGCCGTCGCGCTCGAACGCGACGCCCCGCGCCGCGCCCGGCAGCCCGGTCACCTCGCCCACCGGGCGCGCGTCGCCCACCTCGTGCGCGAGGGTCGCGAGCGCGACCAGCGCGGGCTTGGGCGTGCCGTCCGGCTCGACGACCCCGGAGCGCGCGAACAGCGACGCCGCGGCGTCCGGAAGCTCCGGCACCGCCAGCAGGAAGAACCGCTCCGCTCCCCACGCCCTCGAGAGCAGCGCCGCGCGCGCGTAGTAGCGCGCCTGGGTGGGCGGATCGACCATGAAGGGACGGAACTTGGCGTCGAGGTCGCTCGCCGCCTGTCCCGAGCCCCAGCTGATCTCGGTGATCCAGAGCCGCTTCCCACCGTCACCGCGGCGCTCCATCAGCGCCTTCACCTTCTTGAGGCCGGCGACGCTCGCCTCCACCCCCGTGGTGCGGCGCAGCAGGCCGGAGCCGTTCTCGTCCTCGGGGGGCGCCGGGAACGCGTAGGGGTGGAGGTTCATGATGTCGAAGTGGGGCGCCACGCCGGCGTCGTAGAGCGCCTCGAGGTAGTCGAGGTCGATGAACGCGATGCCGGCGATCAGCACCTGCACGCCGGGATCGGCGCGCTTCACGCCGCGGTGGAAGGCCGCCAGCAGCCCGACGTAGGTCCTGGCGGGCATCTTGGTGTGCCCCCAGTTGGGCTCGTTGCCGAGCGTCCAGTAGCGCACCCGGTCGTGGTAGCGGCGCGTGAGGCGCTCGGCGAAGCTCTCGAGCGCCGCGAGGTCGGTGGGCGGCGCGTCGCCGCTCGCGTCGCTGCCGGCCCACTGGGGCGCGTGCGCGAGCATCGGCGCGAGCTCGAATCCCTGGTCGACGCGCTCGCGCACCAGGCGGTCGGTCTCGTCCCACTCGTCCTGGCCGCGGCTTCGCTCGATCGCCTTCCACGACACGATCGGCCGGTCCCAGGTGATGCCCGCGGCGTGCGCGAGCGTGGGGTTGGCGCCGGGATGCTCGACGCTGACGAGGTCGGAGAGCACGCACGCGCCCAGCCAGCTCGGCGTGCGCTCGGCGGGCACCACCGCGACGGTGTCGGTGCCGCTCGCCGCGACCGCACCGTCCTCGCCGCGCACGCGGCTGGTGACCCGGTAGAGGCCGGTGCGCGCGGGTGCGTGCGACGGCGAGGCCGCCGGCACCACGGCGCCGCTCATGGCGTCCGCCCACGCCACCTCGAGGCCCCCCGCCTCCGTGCTCGGGGTGCGCGCCGCGTCCGCGCCCACCACGTCGAGCCGCTCGCCCGCCCGAGCCACCTGCGCGCCGCTCGCGCCGCGCACCCGGATCCGCTCGCCACTGCCGTGTGCCGCGGCGCTCGCGGCCGCGCCCCCCGTCGACGCGGCTGCCCCTGCGCCGTCCCACACCCCGAACGAGTCGATCCGCACCCGGTTCGCCGGTGAGTCACCGCTGGTGAACGAGCGCAGATCGCCGAGGGCGAAGGCATACAGCTGATCGCCGTCGAGCTTGCCGTCGTCGTCGCTCGAATCGCCGGCGAGGGTGAAGGCCGTGAGCGGAACCCGCACGTGCTGCCACTCACCGGCGCGGACCTCGAACGGATGGACGTAGCGCGCGCCGGAGCGCTCCGCGACGTTGATGAACAGCATCGTGCCCGCTTCGCTCCACACGTCGAACGCGAATCCCGCCATCGACGACACGTCGACCAGCGGCGCGCGCGGCGTCGACGTGCCGCCGAAGATCCGCTGTAGCAGGCCGGGCGGAGGGCCCTGGTTCAGGCAGTCGGTGCCGAACAGCACCTTCTCGCCGGCCTCGTAGCGGAGCTCGGCGGCGCCACCGCCGCTCTTCCACGAGCCCGGGTCCTTGGTGATGCGGGCGGTGTAGGTCGGGCTCTTGCCGCCCAGCACCCAGCCCGCCAGCCCGTCGTCGAACGAGAACACCACTCGCACGGGCGCCTCGTCGCCGCCGCCCTCGGCGAGCGCGGCCCGGGGCGATGCGGCGCTCGCGGCCAGGACCGCGAGGAAACCCCACACTTGCAGGGAGGACGCCCTCCCTTGTAGACGGTTAGTCACCACGCTCTCCATTCGCGCGCTGCATCGACGCCGCGCCGAGGTTACCCACGCGACCGTATCCGAGCCGGGAACACGACGTGATCGGCGGGCCCCGCGGCGCCGCCCGCGTGCCAGCCCAGCTCCCACTTTGCACCCCGCGAACGCCCCATACGCCGCCGCCCCGCGAACCCGCCGCGCTCCATGGCCGCACTCGTCGACCGTCTTCGCACCCTCGCCGAGCATCGCGCCGCCCCGGGGTGGATCTTCGGCATCGCGGTGGCGTTCCGGCTGGTCCTCGGCTTCACGTTCCTGCATCCGTTCCAGCCGCCGATCGGTGACGGCCTCATCTACGACGGACTCGCGAAGGCGATCGTCGAGCGGGGTGAGTTCGGCCTCGTCGCCGGTGAGCCCACCGCCCACCGGATGCCGGGGTACCCGCTGCTCCTCGCCGGCATCAAGCGGCTGGGCGGCGAGAGCGCCTTCGCGGTGTGCATGGTTCAGATCCTGGTGGGGGCCAGCACCGCGACGGCGACCTTCCTGCTCGCACGGCTGCTGGTCGGAGCGGGACCGGCGCTGGTCGCCGGCACGCTCGCTGCGATCGACCCGTTCCTGATCTTCTACGATTACCAGCTCTGGGCCGAGTGCGTGGGCATCGCGCTCATCACCTGGACGCTCCTCCACTACGCGCGCAGCTACGGACGCGGCGCCGCGGCGCCGGGCTGGGCACCCGCGATCGTCGGCGGGGTGCTGCTCGGAGTGCTGATCTACATCCGGCCGGACTTCGCGATCCTGGTGCCCACGATCGGCACCTGGGCGCTGGTGAGCGTCCGACCACCCGCGCGCATGGTCGGCGTGGGTCTCGCGGCCGGGCTCGTCCCGCTCGTACTGCTGGTGCCGTGGATCGTCCGCAACTACGCGGTGATGAACCGCTTCATCCCGCTCACCACCGAGGGCGGCTACATCCTGTGGCAGGCCAACAACGAGGAGATCCTGCGTAACCCGGACCTGCGGGGTCTCTTCATCCCGTGGCCGGGCAACCCGCAGGCCGACTACTTCACGCTCCCCGATCTCTCCAAGGACCCCAACTTCGCCGGCCTCACCACCGAGGTGGAGGTCGATCAGCGCTTCAAGGAGATCGTGGTGAAGTTCTGGCACGACCACTGGCGCGAGATGCCGGGGTACGTGCTCGGGAAGTGGAAGCGCTTCTTCACGATCCACCCGGGCTTCAACTTCTGGCCCAGGACGTTCGTGGTGGTGACGCAGAGCTGGTACGCGCTGGTGCTGAGCTTCTTCGTGGCCGGCGTGGCGTGGTCGCTGGTCCGGCGCAGCGCGGTGGGGCTCTTGCTCTGCTACCTGACGTGGTTCTTCGTGCGCTGCGGCGTCTTCATGACGCTGGTGCGCTACCGGCTGCAGGTGGAGCCGGTGCTGCTGATCTTCGCCGGCGTCGCCGCCTTCGGCCTCCTCGAAGCCGTCGCGGGACGGCTGGCCAAGCGCTCGCCCGCCGCGCTCGACGCGCCCGGGTGAGCGTCCCCGAACCACTGCGGGGACGCCGCCTTTCCGCGCCCCTGCTCCACCTGTGCGTGACGTCACCGCCCCCAGGTGTGCTAAACCATTGACTCTTGCGCGTGTGCCTCGTGGTCCGTCCGAAGCGACGGAAGGAGCCGCTCCGTGGGCGTTTGGGACATCTACTTCGTGCTCTTCAAGCACAAGTGGCGGATCATCTTCTACACCGTCGCGATCATCCTCGGACTGATCCTGTTCAGCTTCTGCTGGCCGCCCACCTTCCAGACCTCGGCCAAGTTCCTGCTCGAGAAGACCACCTCGACCATCTCCGACCCGGCGATCTTCCCCCAGCACACCACCAGCCTGCTGCGCTCGGTGACGGGCCAGGAGGAGGCCAATAACGAGACCCAGATCATCCTGAGCCGCCCCGTGCTCGAGGCGGTGGTGCGGCAGCTCAACCTCATCGAGCCCCGCCCCGATCCGGCGCCGCCCGGGATCGGCCTGTCGAAGATCCAGTGGGTGCTGCGGCGCGCGGTCGTGTTCGTGAAGTCGCTGCCGCGGCTCACCCTCGAGGCGCTCCACATCATCAAGCCGGCGCCTCCGGAGCGGAGATTCGAGAAGGAGATCGGCGCGCTGCGCGGGCGGCTGCTGGTGCATCAGATCGCCGACTCGGACGTCCTCGAGATCGGCATGAAGGGCTGGTTCCCGGATCAGATCACCAAGGAGGTGCGCGCCGTCGCCGCCGAGTACCTCAAGTACCACCTCGCCGTCCACCAGTCGTCGACCACCGTGGCGTTCTTCGACGACCACCTCGAGGACGCCCGCAAGCAGCTCACCGACCTCGAGCAGGAGCTCGCCGACTACCGCTCGGACAACGGCCTGATCTCGATGGACAAGACCGAGACCACGTTGCTCGAGAAGATCGAGATCCTCGAGCGTGAGCGGATCAACCTGCGCAAGGAGATCCTCTCGCTGGAGACCAAGCTGGAGCGCATCCGCTCGGTGCTGCGCACCAAGGACGGGGCCCTCATCCCGAGCCCGGAGATCAACAACTTCGACTCGGTCGTGAAGCTCCACGATCAGCTGCTCGAGAAGCGCCTCTCGCTCGAGGGGCTCCTCGAGCGCTACACCCCCGAGAACCCGCAGGTCCAGGCCGCCCGCGCCGACGTCGAGCGCACCGAGGCGATGGTGCGCCACGAGGTCGAGCGCATCGTCGGCCTCGAGGAGGCCCAGCTCGCCAACTGGCGCGCCGAGGACCAGGCGCTCGGGCACACCCTGCGCGACCTCTACGAGCTGCAGCGCCCGCTGCCCCAGCACCGCCTCAAGGTCGAGCAGCTCGACCGCGGCATCCGCGAGGCTTCCGGGCTCTACGAGGCGATCCTCAAGAAGCGCGCGGACTCGCAGCTCACCCTCGCCCAGGACGCGCGCATGGTGAAGGTCGGCCTGCTCAACCAGGCGATGCCACCGGTCGACTCGGTGTGGCCGGACCTGTTCATGAACCTGCTGGTGGGCGTGCCGCTGGCGCCCGTGGTGTCGCTGGCCGTCGCGTTCCTGGTCGAGAGCCTGCGCAGCACGTTCAAGCGCGAGGACGACATCCGGCGCGTGCTCGGCGTGCCGGCGCTCGCCGTCATCGAGCACAAGCTCACCGGCAAGCGCATCGTCGAGGCCGCGCGCGAGCCGATCCGGCGCGCCGCCTCGATCCTGCTCGAGCAGGCGAGCCAGGGTGCCCGCCGCGTCCTCGTGACGAGCTCGATCGCCGGTGAGGGCTCGAGCGCGGTGGCGAGCTTCCTCGCCGAGGCGATCGGCGCCGGCGGCGGCCGCAAGGTGCTGCTGGTCACCGGCAGCGTCTCGCGAGGCGCCGACGGCGCGGCGCCGCAGGAGAGCGGTGTCCCGGGCGTCTCGACCGTCGCCGCGCCGGGGACCGCCGCGGGCGACCACTCGGTGCTCACCCGCGACGAGCTCAAGGACTGGGTCGAGGGCGCGTCGCGCAACTTCGACGTCACGATCGTGGACGCGCCGCCCGTGCTCGAGTCGAGCGTCTGTCACGCGCTCGCGGGTGCCTGCGACGTGGCGGTGCTGGTCGTCGCCGCCGAGTCGACCGGCCAGACCGTGGCCGAGCGGGCGCGCGTGCGCATCAAGGAGGCCGGCGCGGAGCTGCTGGGCGGCATCCTCACCGGTTACGAGCGCTACATACCCGCGAGCCTCGAACAGCGCTTGTGAGGGGTGCAGCGCGCAGCGCCTCGGCGATGCTCTCCGCCGCGCAGGGCCCAGGTCACGGAGGGCGCCTCGTCATGCCGATCGCAGGCGCGGCGTCCGCCCGGGGCACCAGATGACTCGCCCGAGGCGATCCGCGCGACGCAGGTCGCTGTCCGCGGCGCTCGCCGCCGTCCTGCTCGGTTCGGGCGCCCCGGCGTGGCCGCGGCTCGCGTGCGCCGGCGAGCGCGGCACGGCCGCGAGCGGACCCGTCGTCGAGCGCACCGCCGACGGCGGCAGCCGCATCCGCTTCCAGGCCGGCGAGCTCTTCGACCAGGAGGCTCGCGACGCCATCGAGAGCGGCGTCAGCGCGTCGGTGGTCGTGACCTGGGAGGTCGACCGCCCCCGCGGCCTTTGGCTCGACGAGACCCTGGAGCGCAGCACCGAGGTCCGCACCCTCTCCTACGACAACGTCACCAAGCGCTACCGCGTCGACGTCCCGGGCGGCGCGGAAGGCCACTACGAGACCTCCTCGTTCGAGGAAGCGGTCCGCAAGATCGGGCTCGTCGACGCGCCGATCCGCACCGACCCGGCCGCGGCGGGCAGCAAGGTGCTGCGCGTCCGCCTGAGCTGCGACTCGCGCGACGGGATGCTGCCGCTCGGCCTCGAGAAGGTGCTGTTCTTCCTGCCGGGGTGGGGGTTCGACACGGGCTGGGTGACCGTGGCGCTGCCGTGACCGTGCCGTGACCGACACCGACGCCTACTCGATCCCACGACCACCGGCGCGCGGCAGCCAGGAAGCGCGCCGCCGGCGGCGCGAGATCCTGCTGATCCTGCTCATCTCCGCGACCAGCGGAGCGATGTTCTTCGCGATCCGCAGCGCCCTGCGCGGCGACCTGCGGGTGCCGGGCCAGAGCTGGATCTACCTGTCGCTGCTGATCAACGCCAACGTGGTGTTGATCCTCTTGATGCTGTTCCTGCTGATCCGGAACGTCGTCAAGCTGATGCTCGAGCGCAGGAAGGGAGTGCTCGGCGCCAAGCTCCGCAGCAAGCTGGTGGTGGCGTTCGTCGCGCTCTCGCTCTTCCCCACCGGCGTGCTCTTCATCAGCGCCGTGCAGGTCGTGTCGAGGAGCCTCGACGACTGGTTCGACAGCAAGGTCGAGGGCTCGCTCGAGAGCGCGCTCGAGATCGCGCAGGTCTTCTACAAGGACAAGGCCGCCGACGCGCGCGCGTTCGCCGAGCGCATCGCCGGCGAGATCACCGACGACGAGCTGACCGCGCCGGGGCGCGAGGAGGCGCTCGCGGCGCTGCTCGACCGCAGCGCCGACGAGGACCCGATCACGTGCGTCGAGGTGCTCGGCCCCGACGGGCGCCGCTTCGGCCGGGCGGACGCCGCCGGCAGCCCGCGCTTCCCGGACACCGATCCCCAGGCGTCACTGGTGCAGTCGGCGCTGCGCGGGCTCTCCGACACCTCGGTGCAAGCGGTACGCGGCAAGCTCCGTCCGGCCACCGGCGAGGGCGGCGACCTGATCCGCGCGGCGGCGCCGATCCCGCCCCCCCCGGGCGGCGAGTTTCCGGTCTCGGTCGTGGTGGTGAGCCGGTGGGTGCCCGAGAGCCTCGAGCAGGGCGTGAAGACGGTGCGCGCCAACTTCGAGCAGTACCGCCAGCTCGTGGTGGGCCGCAAGCCGATCCGCCAGAGCTACCTCGCGGTGTTCATCGCCCTCACGCTGCTCAGCATCTTCGCCGCCACGTGGTTCGGCTTCTACCTGTCGCGCACGCTGACGGGACCGATCAGCCTGCTCGCCGCCGCCACCCGCCGCGTCACCAAGGGCGACCTCGACGTCCACATCGAGCGCTCCACCGACGACGAGCTCGGCACGCTGGTCAGCGACTTCAACCAGATGACCGCCGAGCTGCGCGACAGCCGCGCCGCCCTCGACGAGCGCCGCCGCTACATCGAGACCATCCTCAAGAACGTCGCCGCGGGGGTCGTGTCGCTCGACGGACGGGGGCGCATCACCACCATCAACAAGTCGGCCGAGCGGCTGCTCGGCATCCGCGCCGCCGAGAGCCTTCACCACCGCTACCGGTCGATCCTCTCCGAGGAGCAGCGCGAGGTCTTCCGCGGGCTGGTGCGTGACCTCGGGCGCGCCAAGACCGACACCATAGACCGCCAGATCCAGCTCACCATCGAGGACCGCACCGTCACGCTGCTCGCGAGCGTCACGCTGCTGCGCGACGAGGAGCGCGAGCTCCTCGGCCTCCTGTTCGTGTTCGAGGACCTGACCCAGCTCCTCAAGGCGCAGCGCATGGCGGCGTGGCGCGAGGTGGCGCGGCGCATCGCCCACGAGATCAAGAACCCCCTCACGCCGATCCAGCTCGCGGCGCAGCGGATCCAGCACCGCTACGAGAACGTGGCGGGCGTCGACGCCGAGGTGCTCACCGAGTGCACGAGCACCATCGTGAGCCAGGTCGAGGGCCTCAAGAAGCTCGTCGGCGAGTTCTCCGAGTTCGCGCGGATGCCGGCCTCCAACCCCACGCCGAACTCGCTCAACGACATCGTCGAGGAGGCGCTCGCGCTCTACGAGGGCACCCACGCCCACATCCGGTTCACGCGCACTCTCGACGCCGACATCCCGGTCTTCAACCTCGATCGCGAGCAGCTCAAGCGCGTGGTCATCAACCTCATCGAGAACGCCATCCGCGCCATCGACGGCGTGGAAGGCCAGATCGACGTCACCACCCACTTCAACCGCCTGCTCGACCTCGCGCGCCTCGAGGTCTCGGACACCGGCCCCGGCATCCCTCCCGACGTCCGCCCCCGCCTCTTCGAGCCCTACTACTCGACGCGCGTCGGCGGCACCGGGCTCGGCCTCGCGATCGTCAGCACCATCGTCGCCGACCACAAGGGCTACATCCGCCTGCGCGACCGCAAGCCCCACGGCACCACGTTCGTGATCGAGCTGCCGCTGAGAAGTTAGCTCGGGGGGCTGTTCCAGCCCCCCGCCCGCCCGAAGTGAATTCGGGCGGGTCCCACCCCCGAGTCACTCGC
>CAYMQR010000088.1:0-12830 GCA_964392195.1 uncultured bacterium
CCGGTCACGTCGGTGATCGTCGGGTCCGGCTTGCTCGACGCGGCGCGGGCGATGCGGAGCTGGCCCTCGCGCAGCGCGTCGCGGGCGTCGAGCGCCGCGGCGAGGTGGGCGAGGCTCGCGACGCGCGCCGCCGGCACGCCCGCCGGCGCGGCCACGCCGAGCCCGGCGCCGCGCGCGAGGGCGCCGCGCGGTGAGCCGTAGAGCGCGATCGGCCTGGCGGCGCCGGCGAGCGCGCTCGCCGTGAGCTCCTCGGGGGTCGCGCCGGCCGCGACGCTCACCACGTCGAGCTTCTCGGCGTCGAGCCGGAACACCACGGTCCCGGCCAGGCCGGGGAGGCGCGCGGGGACCAGCACCACCTCGCCCTTCGCGAGCCGCGCCTGGAGATCGCCGGGGTCGAGCGGCTCGTGGGTGAGCACGCTGGCGAGCGCGGGCGCCGCCTGGCCGAGCTCATGGAGCGCCGCGTTCGCGTCCTGCCACAGCCGCCGCGCCTCGTCGGCCGCGGGCGGCGCGTTTTTCTCCTGGAGCGCCCGCCAGCCACCGATCGCGGCCCGGTAGCGCGCGAGCGGGTCGGCGGCGGTGGGCGAGGCGGCCGCGGCCGCGCCGCCGGCGTCGAGCTCGGTGCTCGCGTCGACGGGAGCGGCGGCACTGGTCGCGCCCGCGCCCGCGGTGAGCCCCGCGCCCACGGTCTGCTCGAGCTCGATGGCGCGCGCGGTGTCGAGGAGCAGGAGCGCGCGGCTGGTCTTGCCGGCCGCCAGCGCGCGCCGCGCCAGCCGCCCGGCGAGCGCCTCGAGCTCGTCGGCGTCGAGCGCCTCCATCGCGCCCGGTGGCAGCGACTTCGCGATCACGCCGGCCGCGCCGAGGTCGGTCGCGGCGCCTTCGTCGTCGTCGAGCGAGTGGTCGCGGAGCGCGCCGCGCTCGGCGAACGCGCGCCACCGCAGGTCGTCGTTCGCCACCTCGCCGAGGTCCTCGATCGTGGCGTCGAGCGCCGCGCGCACCGCCTTGGCGTCGGCGGGCGTGCGCAGGCCGAGCCGCGCGCGGTTGATGGCGAGGACGGCGCGGGTCCGGCGCACCGGGTTGGCGTCGGCGGCGGCGGGAGCACCGAGCGCCGCGAGTCCGCCGTCGAGCGCGGCGCGCGCACGGTCGAGCGCGGCGGCGTCCTGGCTCGCGGCATCGAGCGCGCGCTTCACGCGCTCCGCGAGCGCGCCGCCCGGCGCGCCCGCCGCGGCCGCGCGGGCGACCTGCGCGCGGATCAGCTCGGCCTCGGCGTTCCACGCCCGCGCCACCAGCACGCGCCGGTCACCGCTCGCCGCGGCCGCGCCGCCGGTGCGCTCGCGCACCGTGCCGGCCTCGGTGACGAGCCGGGCGAGGCGCGCGTCGCCGAGCACGCTCGGCGGCGCTTCGCCCGCGAGGCGCGCGAGCTGCTCGAGGGCGCCGAGCGCGCCCACCGCGCCGACGTTCTCGAGGGCGAGGTTGAGCGCCAGCGAGCGCTCGAGCGGCTCGAGCGCGGCGGCGGTGTTCCCCTGGTCGAGGCGCAGCGCGCCGAGCTGCTCGTTCAGGACCGCGTGATCGGTGGCGAGCCCGGGGTTCTTCTTGGCGTCGTCGACGTCGAGCTTGGCGAGGGTGGCGCGCTTCGCCTCGAGCGCGGCGATCGCCTCGTCGAGGTTGCCGGCGTCGCGGTGGATGCGGGCGATGAACGACAGGAAGAGCCGGCGCAGACCGGCCTCGTCGAAGCCGGTCGCGGCCGTCGACGACTCGCCGGCGAGCGCCACGTTCACGTTGGTGACGGCGAAGCCGCCCGCGCTCGACGACCCGGTGTCGCCGCCCAGCTTGGTCAGGCCCTCCTGGTGGCGCGCGAGCGCCTCGTCGAGGAGCTCCCAGTTGCCGCGTCCGCCGCTCTTCTCGGCGGAGAAGGTGAGGTTGACGGCGAGGTTCTGCAGCGCCCGGAAGGCGTTCGCGGTGTCGCCGCGGCGGCGGCTCAGCTCGAGCGCCTCGCGGTACGCCTCGACCGCCTCGTCGTGGCGGCCGAGCTGCTGGTAGACGAGGCCGAGCGTGTCGGTGAGCTCGTAGATCCGCGCCAGGTCGTCCTTCTTGCGCCAGAACGCGAGCGCCGCGAGCGCCTGCTTCTCGGCCTCCTCGAGGTGGCCGGTCGCCTCGGCGGCCTTCGCGAAGTTGCCGTGGAAGATCGCCTCGGTCTCGGGCACGGCGAACGGCCGCCCCGAGGCCTCGCGCGACTGGTAGGCCTCGAACGCGCGCAGGTCGTTGCCGAGCTTGAGGTAGACGTTGCCCAGGTTGCCGTCGAGGTCGGCGCGCTGGCCGGGGCTCAGCGTCTCGTCGGAGAGCGCGGCGGCCGCCTGGTAGCGCTCGAGGGCCTGGTTCAGGAGCTCGGTGCGGCCGCGGTCGTCGCCGGTCGAGATGCCCACCTTGCCGAGCGCCGCGCCCACGGTCGCGTCGACGAGCTGGTGGGTCACGCCGGGCTCGTCGGTCTGGGCCGCGCGCGCCTCCAGCACGAAGCCGAGGGTCTGGTGCGCGTAGGCGTTGCGGGGCTCGAGGACGATCGAGCGCCGCAGCCACTTCTCGGCGGCGTCGAAGTCGGGCGTCGACTCGTAGGTGTAGGCGAGGCCGAGCGCGTACGCCGCGACGCCGTCGGCGGGCGCCCGCGCGGTCACGTCCCGGTAGTGCGCGAGGATCTCGGCGACGCGGTGCGTGTTGGCGTACGCCTGCACCAGCCCGCGGTGCGCCTCGACGACGCTCGCGTCGTACTTGATCAGGCCGACGAAGGTGGCGATCGCGCTCTGCGGGTCACGGCCCTCGAGCTCGCGGTTCCCCTTCTCGATGGCGCCGCGGATGAACGCCTCGCGGGCCAGCTCGTAGGCCTTGTCGGAGGGCTCGACCTCGCGCTGGATCGCGCGGTACTGCTCGAGCGCCTCGTCCCAGCGGCCCGCGCCGTAGGCGAGGCTCGCGAGGCGGAAGCGCGCCTCGGCGACCTCGTCCTCGTCGTCCGCGAACTCGCTCGGGATGCGCCGGTAGACCTCCTCGGCGCGCTCGGGGCGGCCCTGCTCGGCGTTGGCCTCGCCGATCTCGAGCAGCGCGCGCGCCGGCAGCACGGGCACGTTCTCGTGCTGGTCGGCGAGCGCCGCGAGGCGCGCGAGCCGCTCGGCCGGCTCGAGCACCGTGGCGTCGCCGAGCACCGCCGCGATCGCGCGCTCCGCCGCGCGCGCGCTCCACGGCGCCACGCCGTGGTACTTCGTGAGCAGGTTCACGTCCGAGCCGACCACGCCCTGCGCGTCCGACACGCTCTGGTAAACGCGGCCGCGCTCGAAGGCGGCCTCGGCGGCGAGGCGCGGGAACGCGCCGGCGGCGCTCTCGGCCTCGCGGAAGGCGTCGAGGGCGGCGCCGCGGTCGCCGCGCGCTAGGTGGTGGCGGCCGCGCTCGGTCGCCACGCGCACGGCGATCTCGGGCTCGCCCGCGAAGCGCGCGCCGATGTCGGCGAGCGCTTCGATCCCGGCGTCGAGCTCGTGCTCGAGGTCGTGGCGCTGCGCCGGCGCGGAGAGCTCGTCCTCGGCGGCGGCGCGGCGGATGCGCGCGAGGTCGATCTCGGCGCGCGCGCGCGCGATGCGCGTGGCCTCGGCCTCCGCCACCAGCGACTCGAACGCGCGCACCGCGTCGGTGCGCTGGCCCGCCTCCAGGTAGAGCTCGCCGATGCGCTCGCGCGCCTCGTCGAGGGTCGCGCGCGCGTCGGGATCGGACGGCGCCGCGGCGCTCGCGCCGGCGCTTCCGTCGCCCGCGCCGCCGAACGGCCGCAGCACCTTCCGGTACGCGAACAGGCGGACCCGCGCGTCGAGCGCGCTGTGGCCGTCGAGGGCCCGGGCGAGTGCCATCTGCGCGGCGCGGGTCGGCTCCTCGCGCACCAGCCCCTCGAGCGGCATCTCGACGATGTCGAGGTTCTTGCCGCGCACCGCCAGCCGATCGGAGGCCATCACCACGCGGCTGCCCACGATCCGCGGGAAGGCGTCGAAGGCGTCCGACGGCGTGAGCGGGATCGGCACCGGCAGGTGGTCGGCGTCGAGCTCGGCGAGCGTGCGGGTGTCGAGGTCGAGCCGCTGGATCGACGGGTCGTCGTCGAGGGTCACGCGCCCGTCGCCGTTGGTGTCCTCGGCGAAGCGCGTGAAGACCAGGTGCTGGCCGTCGGCCGACACCGCCGGACTCGAGTCGAGCGCCGCGCCCGAGGTGAGCTGGCGCTCGGCGCAGTCCGAGGGGCGCATCGCCCACAGGTCGGTGTCGGCGGGGTCCTCGCCGCGCGCGACGGCGTAGATCACCCACTCGCCGTCGGGAGTCCACGCCGGGTCGTGGCCGCCCGCCCAGGTCATGCGCCACCGCCACGCCGGCTTGGCGGGGTCGAGGATCCACAGGTTCTCGGCGCTCTCGTTCTTCCACCGCGACGTGTAGACGACGCGCTCGCCGTCCGGCGACCACGCGGGCTGGCGGTCGGCGGTCAGGCCGTCGGTGAGGCGCGTCAGCACGCCGGCGCGCTGCCACACGGTGCGCTCGCCGATCAGCTCGGCGAGACCGGGGACGGGCGGCAGCCGCGCCACGTAGAGGTCGCCGTCGGGGTCCTCGCGCTGCGACGAGAACGCGATGCGCGCGCCGTCCGGCGACCAGCTCGGGTCGGTGTCCTCGGCGGCGTGGAAGGTGACCTGGATCGAGCCGCGGCCGACGCCCTGGCCGAGCGGCTTGATGAACAGGTCCTTCTGGCCGTCCCGCTCCGAGACGTAGAGGAGGCGGGTGCCGTCGGGCGACGGCGCCGGCAGCAGCTCGTTGACGGTGTGGCTGGTGAGGAAGCTCGCCTCGGCGAGGCCGTCGATGGTGGCGCGCACCGGCGCGCCCGCGAGCGTCGCCGCGGGGTCGGTGCCGGGCGCGACCGGCCGGGCCGAGCTGCACGACGAAGCGGCGAAGCTCGCCACGGCCAGGGCGGCGAGGACCGCGCCGCGCCCGCTCACGAGCTGCCCTTCTTCGTCCAGCTCCCGTCCACCTGCTGCACCCACCAGCCGGCGCGCGCGTTCTCGCGGTTCACGTCGGCGAACACCTTGCGGACCTGGTCGAGGTCCTTCTCGGTGAGGTCCGAGTTGGTGGCGATCACGCGCCGCATGAGCACCAGGCGGTCGGCGTTCTCCTCGGCGAGGATCGCCTCGGTGAAGGCCTTGTAGCGCGGGTCCTGCTCGGTCTGGGCGCACGGGCGCGGGGTCACCGAGCCGTCGCTGGCCTCGCCCGCGCAGCCCTGGCTCATCGCCTGCTCGAGGTCGTCGCGGTTGAACTCGCGGCTCTGCGCTGCGCGCAGCGCCTCTTCCTTGCCGGGTGCCAGTGGCGGCGGCTTGGTGAGCTTGCCGTTCGGGTCGATGCCGCGCACCGACGCGACCAGCAGCAGCTCGTCGGAGAGCTCCTCGTACGTGCCGCGCACCTGGTTCTCGAGCTGGGTGCGCTGGTCGTAGACGTTCACGTTCACCTTCACGTCCGGGATGAGCAGGCTGCAGCCCGCCGTGCCGGAGGCCGCGGCGAGCAGCGCGCCGGCGATCCGCGATCGCGTACGCATGGTGGGAGCTCCGTCGTTCGTGCGAGACCCGAAAACCGCGCCCAGTCTACCAACGGTGGGGCCGCGCGATCGCGCGGGCCCCTGGACGAACGCCCGTCTCCCCTCGCAGGGGGGGCCGCGAGGCCGCCCGGGCTCGGGAACGATCGCGCCACTTGCGTCCGCACCCCGGCGGGCTCGCGCCCGCCGCTACGCCTGCGGCGCGGACGTGTCGGCCTGGTACTCCCTGGCGGCGGCGACGGAGCGCCGCCCTCCAGGGCGCTACGAGCGTTCGCGCCGCTCGCGGAGCTCGGCGACGCGCTCGTCGAGCTCGCTCGCCTCGAGGTTCTTGCCGAGCGCGCGCTTCACCTGCGCGAGCCGGTTGATCGTGGCGGCGAGCTCGAGCCCGGCGGCGCGCCGCTCCTCGAGGGCGAGCAGGCGAGCGAGTGCCGCCTCGGCCTCGGCGTGATGGCCGAGGCGCAGCGCGACGCTGGCGACCGTGTCGAGCACCGCCTCGAGGCGCGCGTCGCCGGCGGGCAGGATCGCGTCGAGCAGCGCGAGCGCCCGGCGCGCCAGCGGCTCCGCGCGGCGCGGCTGGCGAGCGGCGCGGAACGTGAGCGCCAGCGCGTTCAGGATCGCGGCGCGCTCGAGGTCGTCCCGCCCGAGCGCGACCCGCCGCTCGATCCACCCGTCGAGCTCGCGCGCCGCGCCGGCGTCGTCGCCGCGAGCGGCGTTCGCCACCAGCGCGTCGAGCGCCCGCGCCTGCTCGGACGTGGCTGCGCGCGCGCGCTCCGCCGCGGCGAGCGCCGCGCGCAGCACGCGCCCCACCTCCGCGCTGGCGCCACCGCCCGCGCGCAGGGCGCGGGCTCGATCGAGGAGCCGTCGCGCTCGCCAGCGCCACCACCCGTGGAGCATCGCGAGACCGGCGGCACGCGGCTCGCGCGCGTCAGGAACCCTGGATCTGGACGAGCGCGAACTCGGCCATCTGCGCGACTTCCTCGTCCGGATCCTTGAGCAGCCGGCGGAGCTCGTTCACCGCCACGCGCGCCGGCGAGCCGATGATGCCGATCGCGTTGAGGACCATCACCCGCACGCCCTGATCCGGGTCGTGGAAGTGAGCCATCAGCGTGGGGACCGCCTCGGTGGCGTCGACGCCCAGGTTGGCGAGGTCGTTGGCCGCCTTGTGACGGATCGTCGGGTCGGGATTCCCGAGGTCCTCGATCAACTTGGCGAGCTCGGCCGATGCCATGCGGTCTCTCCTCGGTGGCGCGGGATGGGCGTCCGAAAATCGGGATTCGACCAGTTGTACCCCGGCGCTTCGCCGCACGGCTACCGAGCGCCACGGCGCGCTCCCGGTGGCAAGGAAATGTGTTAGATCGATCGATTCACCGCGCGCCGCTCGAGCCCGGTCGGTGCCCCGCGGCGCCGCGCGTTTTCGAGCCCCCTCGACACAAGGAGCGACGTCATGAGCGACCGTCCCGTCAACTTCAATCCGGGTCCCGCGATCCTGCCGCTCTCGGTGCTCGAGAAGGCGTCGAAGGCGCTGGTGGCGCTCGACGGTGTGGGGCTCTCGGTGGCCGAGATCAGCCACCGCTCGAAGGAGTTCGAGGCGATCAACGCCGACGCGATGGCGCGGGTGAGGCGGCTCTTCCACGTCCCCGACACCCACGACGTGCTCTTCCTGCAGGGCGGCGCGAGCGGCCAGTTCGCGCAGATCCCGCTCAACTTCCTCGGCAAGGACCAGGTCGGCGCCTACGTGCTCTCGGGCGCCTGGTCGAAGAAGGCGCTCGAGGAGGCCAAGCGCCTCGGCAGCGCGGTGTCGATCGCGAGCAGCGAGGACAAGAACTTCTCCGAGCTGCCGAGCCTCGACGGCGTCGCCGTCCCGGGCAACGCGGCCTACGTCCACACCACCTCCAACAACACCATCTTCGGCACCCAGTGGCCGGCGCTGCCGGATTTCCCGGGCCATCGCCACGTCTGCGACATGTCGTCCGACATCTTCAGCCGCCCGATCGAGGCGTCGAAGTTCGCGCTGATCTACGCCGGCGCGCAGAAGAACGCCGGCCCCTCGGGCGTCACCATCGTCATCATCGAGAAGGCGTGGATGGCGAGCGCGCCCAAGACCATCCCCACCATCTGGCGCTACCAGACCCACGCCGACAACCAGTCGCTCTACAACACGCCGCCGAGCTTCGGCGTGTATCTGGTGGACCTCACGCTGGCGTGGATCGAGGAGCAGGGCGGCCTCGAGGCGATGGCGAAGCTCAACGACGCCAAGGCCAAGCTGCTCTACGACGCGATCGACGGCTCGGGCGGCTTCTACCGCGGCAGCGTGACCAACGTGGCGCACCGCTCGAAGATGAACGTGACCTTCCTGCTGCCGAGCGAAGAGCTGGAGAAGAAGTTCGCCAAGGAGTCGGAGGCCGCGGGGCTCATCGGGCTCAAGGGCCACCGCTCGGTGGGCGGCATGCGCGCGTCGATCTACAACGCCATGCCGATGGCCGGCGTCGAGCGCCTGGTCGCGTTCATGGACAAGTTCCGCAAGGCGAGCTGAGCCAGCGCCGCGCTCGCGACGAGCGCGGCCCTCCAGGGAGATCGGTGGAGGGCTGCGGTCCCTCGCAGCCGCCAGGGATCGCGCGGTCGCCCCGTGCGCCCCGGACCTCGAGTCGATTCGAGGCTGGTCAGCGCACCAGGTTGATCCGCCTCGATTTTTCGCTCATCTCGGCTTGACAGCGACGGGCTCCTTCTCTACCGTCGCGCCGTCCCCGATCCAGCCCGCACGAACCCCGCGTGCGGGTCTGGGAGCGAAAACCGTGACCGACACCGACGACCGCTCCACGCGCGCCTTCGGGCGCGCGTTCCTCGCGGTGCTGCTCGTGGCGTCGATCGCCGGCACCGCCCATGCGGTCGGCCCCCGGCGCGACGCGAGCCCCGAGAAGTCGTCTCCCAAGGTCGGCTCGCGCGGCGCGCACCCGCCCCAGCAGGCGAGCCCACCCAAGAGCGCCGCCAGCGCCCGCTACGTCCCGCGCGCGCACACCCTGGCGCGCGGCGAGACGCTCGCTTCCGTGCTCCGCGACCTCGAGGTCGACGCTGGCGAGATCGCCAGAATCGTCGAGCGCATCTCCCGGCACTGGGACGTGCGCAAGGCGCAGGTGGGCTCGGAGGTTTCGGTTTCGATCGACCCGAAGACGGGCACCGTCGCGGGGATGAGCGTGGCGATGGACGACGAGCGCCGCATCCAGCTCACCCGCGCGGCGAGCGGGTTCCGGTCGCGCGTGGTCAAGATCGACGACGACGAGCCCGCATGGGTGGCCGCGCCCGCCTCCACGATCGCCGCTCTCGCGCCCCAGCCGCCGCCGACCGCCGCCACCGCCGTGCGAACCGGCACGCTGTCGCGCGGCGAGACCCTCGAGAGCGAGCTGAAGGCGCTCGGCGTCGCGCCCTCGGACGCGGCGGACGCGATCCGGTCGATCCGCAAGAAGTGGGACCCGCGCCGCGCCAAGATCGGCACCCGGGTCGAGGTGGTGCGCGACGAGGGCAGCAACGCGTTGCGCACGATCGCCGTCCAGGAGACCGCCAAGTCGAAGCGGATCGAGATCGCGCTGGCACCGCCGCCGCCCGCGCCGGCCGTCGCGCCACCGCCGCCCGGGTTGGTGGCGTTCCAGCCGCCTGGCGCGCCCGAGATCGAGGTCACGCCGGTGGCGAAGGTGGAGTCGAAGCCGGCGGCGCCGGCCGCGACCGGCGAGCCCGTCTCCCCAGCGGCCAGCCGCTCCACGCGGGTCGTGGCCGGGCGCATCACCTCGTCCTTCTACGACGCCGCGGTGCGCGGCGGTCTGCCGCCCTCGAAGGTCGCCGCGGTCGCGAACCTGTTCGCGTGGGAGGTGGACTTCAACACCGAGCTCCAGCGCGGCGATTCGTTCCGCGTGCTGCTCTCCACGGTGAAGGGCGACGCGAAGCTGCCCTACGGGACGATCCTCGCCGCCGAGATCGTGAACAAGGGCGAGACCTACCGCGCGTTCCGGGTCGTCGGCGCCGATGGCCACGTCGACTACGTCGACGACGACGGCGAGGGCCAGCGCAAGCCGTTCCTCAAGAGCCCGATCCCGTACAGCCGGGTGAGCTCACCGTTCTCGAAGCGCCGTTTCCACCCCGTGCTCGGCGTGTGGCGGCCGCACCTCGGCGTCGACTTCGCCGCGCCGACCGGCACCGCGATCCGCGCGGTGGGTGACGGCGTGGTGGAGTTCGCGGGCTGGAGCGGCGGCAACGGCCGGTTCGTGAAGATCCGCCACGACGGCGTCTACCAGTCGTCGTACAGCCACCTGTCGCGGATCCCGCGCGGGATCGCGACCGGCACGCGCGTGAAGCAGGGACAGCTGATCGGCTACGTCGGCCAGACCGGGCTCGCCACCGGGCCGCACCTCCACTACGCGTTCTGGCGCAGTGGCCAGTACGTGGACCCGTTCACGGTGAAGCCGATGGGCGGGCGCGCGCTCACGGCCCGCGAGAAGCGCGAGTTCATGGGCGTGCGCGCCGCGCGCCTGATCGCGATGGGCAGCACCGTGACCGCGTCGGCGTCCGCCGAGCAGCGGGTCGCGTCCGCGTCGCCGCGGCGGTAAGGCGGCCTGAACGCGGCGCGGTCCTTCGCGCCGGGCGGGCCGGCCGAGAGGCCGGTGGGGCGCGCCGTCAGGGCGCGGTCGTTTCCGGGGCCGGCGGGTTCCCCGGCGGCTGCGCCGCGAGCGTGAGCTCGTGGCGCCGGAAGAAGTGCAACAGCTCGCGGTTGGCGTCGAGCGTGCGGCTGGTCGGGCCGAGGGTGGTGAGCTCGAGCTTGGCGCCCGGCCAGGTGTGGCCGCCGTCGCCGAGCAGGCAGAGCTCGACCTCGCCGTCGAAGCGGCACGGCGACCACGTCGTGCAGCTCGAGCCCACCAGGTTGAGCGGGCGATCGACGGGATCGGCGCAGTCGTAGCGCGCAGCGCGATCGGCCGCGAAGCGGCGCAGGTCGGGGTAGGGCGGCGCGTCGTCGGTGCGGGACTCGCGGCCGTTGAGCGGGGTGGTCGCGTCCTTCAGTCCGTGGAGGACGAGGGTCGGGATCGGGATGAACAGGTCGCACCGGCCGGAGAACGGCGGCGCGGAGACGAGCGCCACCGAGGCGAGCTGGGTGCTCATCTCGCACGCCAGCCGATCGGCGAAGGTGCCGCCGTTCGAGATCCCCGCCACGTGGATGCGGCGCGAGTCCACCGCCGCGAGGCCCTCGATGCGTGCGATCAGCTCGCGCGCGAACGACACGTCGTCGACCTGGTCGTTCATCGCCGAGCCGCAGCACGCGCCGGCGTTCCAGGTGTGGTCCTTGCCGGTGCCCTCGGGGTGGACCACCGCGAACCCCGCGCGCACCGCCGCGTCCTCGAAGGTGGTGTACGCGACCTGCCAATCGGCGGTGGCCTGTGCGCCGTGGAACACCAGCACCAGCGGATAGCCGCCGCCCGGCGACGGCGCGGACGGCACCCGCGCGCGGGCGCGGCGCGTCCGCCCCTCCCACTCGAACGTGATCCGGCACGCGCGCTCGCTGGTGATCGCGGTGGTGCAGCTCGGGACCGAATCGCGCTTGGCGAGGGCGAGCACGGCGGCCACGCCGATCGCCCACGCCACCCAGCGCTTGCGCTTCTTCGGGGGTGGCGCGGGCGGTGGTGGTGCGTCCGGGACGGCGACGTACGAGTCGGGGACGACGGTGTCGGTGGTCATGGCGTGGAGCTCGCGGTGTGGCGGTGCGCCGCGCGTCCCAGGATACGAATCTTCGCGCGAGTTTGGAGGCGCATGCTCCGGCTTGCGCTCGGCGTGTCACGGCCGCGAGGGACCGCGGCCCTCCAGCCCAGGATGGGGATCAGCCGGCCGGGTTGGTGGGCTCGCTCGGCGCCGCGGTGGCGGTGGTCTTCTTGCCGCCGCCGGAGAGCTTCTGGAGCAAGCCCACCACGCCGAGCGCGGCCACGATGATCACCTTCTTGAAGGCGATCAGGATCGCGATGAGCTTGCCGCCGAGCTTCGCGAGCAGCCCCACCTTCGCGACCTTGAGCGCCGCCGCCCCAGCGCCGCCCGCGACCAGCGCCGCGAGCCCGTACTCCGCCGCCTTGTCGGTCCCGGGCTGGAAGTCGGCGTATCGCGCGCCGGCCTGGAACGTGGTCGCGGCGAGCAGCGTCGCCGCTTGCGGCTTCGAGGTGGCGAGATTCGCGGGGTCGTCGACGAGGTTGAGCGACGCCACGCCACGCCGCCCCAGCACGCGGGTGTTGAGGTTCACGATCTCGTGGCCCTCGGAGCGGCCGCGCACCGCCCACACCAGGTGGTGCGCCTCGGGCTCGTAGCGCGGCGGCTCGTCCCACCCCACCACCTCGACCGGCGGGATGCCGTGCTCCTGGCGCCGGCGGTTCGCCGCCTCGGTGCCCTGGCGGATCTCGTCGAGCAGGCCCGTGGCGTCGAGCTTCGCGGCGTCGTCGTCCTTCACGTAACCCTCGTCGTCGTAGGTCACGATCACCATCCAGTCGGCGTTGGGATCGGTGACGAGGGCGAGGAGGCCCGAGTTGCGTCCGCCGTTGCCCATCTTCTCCATCAGCTCGCCGGCGGTCGGCTGCTCGAAGAGCGCCATCCCTTCCGGGAGGTCCATCTGCAGGTCGTGGCCGAGGTCGACGTGCTTCGGCCCCATGAGCGCCTTGTCGTAGATCGAGGGCTGCGCCGCGCCGTCGGGTGCCCCGGAGCCCGGGCCAGCCGCGTCGGAGGTCGCGGGAGCCGGATCGGACGGCGTCTGAGCGTGCGCGGGTGGCGCTGACGAGAGCGTCAGTGCGAGCGCGAGGCTGGAGGCGAGGGCTACGGTGGAGGCGAGGGTCGAGCCGCTATTTTTCATCCGCCGACCGTAACATGGTGCCGCTCGGCGCCGCCAGCGAACCCGGACCTAGCGCGACGAGAGCGAGACGCTCGCGGTGTGGGGGCCGCCCGGCAGCTTGATCCACAGCGAGCCGTGCGCGGCCGGGTCGGCGAGCCAGCCCGAGGCGCTCGCTTCGAGGTCGGCGAGGCTCGCCCGGAGCGGCAGTGCGGCCTCGCCCTCGGTGACACCGGCGGCGCCTGGGCCGAGCCCGAGGACCTCGAACACCACGCCGTGCTGGAACGCGCTGCCGGGCTCGATCGTGAGCTCGAGGGCGGTGCCGGCGAGACGCTGGGCGAGGCGCGTGCCGTCGAAGAGCGCGATCTCCGACGAGCCGCCGCCGGTCTCGGCGGGCGGCGCCAC
>CAYMQR010000089.1:0-12751 GCA_964392195.1 uncultured bacterium
TGGCGCCTGTCGCGGATCGCGTCCGCGTGGGCGTCGGTCCGAGCCTGGATGATTGCGTTCGAGTCGTCGAAGCCGTTGCCGTTGTTGTTCGCGACGACCGGTCGTCGCGCCAGGTAGAGCGTGTAGTTGCCCAGATCCCAGAAGGTCATCACGCCGTACGCGGGCGCGGCGTCGTCGGCGACGAAGGAACCGGGATCCGGCGTGATCGCCTTGAGGGTGAGCAGCGCGGCCCGCTGGTGCTCCGGCAGGTCCACGTAGCCGGCGTTGAACCGGGACAGGTAGCGCAGCCCCGGTGCGAGCATCGCCAGGGCCACCACGGCGGTCGCCAGGCTGCCGGTGTCGGCCGAGGCGCGCAGCAGTCGCGTCACGCCCAGCTTCACCTCGCCGAGCAGGTCCGCCAGCAGCAGGGCCGCCAGCGACGACACCAGGTACACGTACTTCACCTGGGAGAGCGACATCGCGGCGACGGCGACCGCCCACACCGGTACGAGCCAGCGCAGCTCCCTCGCGGCTCCACGGCGGCGGACGAGGAACCACCCGATCACCGCAGGTGCGACGAACAGTATGGGGCCGACGTAGTCGAGCGCCCATCGCGGATCCAGCCGCCCATCCGGGTAGAGCAGCGGAGTGTATTCCTGGATGCTCCGCAGCCAGGCGGCGTTGTAGCTGAGCAGGTGATGGGAAGTGTCGCTCGATGCGACCTCCTGCGACGTCTTGTTCACGTGGCGGAGAGCATTCGCGGTGATCGACAACGTCCCACCGATCCGGGTGGGTATCAGCAACAGCCCGGTGAGCGCCAGAACCGCGAGCGCGGGGCCGAGCGAGCGGACCGCGGCGCTCACGCCGGCGCGAAGTGCGGTGACCACCGCGGCCCCGAGCACGAAACCCAGGGCGATCAGAAGACTGAAGTGCGCCTGGAACCACGAGAACGAAACGTAGGTGTTCTCGACCTCCATCCCGGCCAGGAGGTACGCCGTCCCCGCGGCGAGCGTCACCGCGTGAACGGCGAGGAAAGCGCAGAAGTCCTCCGCGAGCGGCTCGATCGGCCGGGATCCTCGTGGGAGTCGAGAGAGCAACGCGAGTCCGCCGAAGCCCGCGGCCACGCACACGAAGAGCAGCGAGCCCATCCACACCAGCACGGCGGCCGTGGCGGTGACGCCCGCGGCGATCCGCGGCCACCAACGCCGAAATCGCGAGCCTGGCGTGGGGTCGTCGCCGAAGGAGCGGAGCCCGAGCAGCGACGCATAGAGCATCGCGGAGAGCAGGATCTCCGTGACGTGCTGATCCGGACGTCCGACCGCGGAGTAGAGGATGTGAGCCGGCTGGATCGCCATGAGACCGGCGGCCAGCAGGCCCGAGCGCCGACCCAGGAGGCGCCGGCCGATCGAGTAGACCGGAAGCACGGCCAGGGCGCCGAGCGCGGCGGGCACCACCGCGCCCACTCGGTCCACGAGCGCTTCGCTCGGCTGCGCGCCGCCCAGGGCGAGGACGACCGCCGCGATCAGCGTGTCGTGGAGCGGCGGCCACATCGTGACGCCACCGTAAGGGTGGTTCTCGAACGGATCACGGATGGGGACGCGCGGGAAATGTGCGAGGCACATCCAGACGCGGCGCATGTGGTAGTACGAGTCGGAGTCGTAGAACCGCACCCCGTCCGGCTGGAACACCCAGCGCGACGGCAGAAATCTCAACGCGAGCGCCGCGAGGACGATCCCCAGCAGGATCGGCCAGACGGGCTGGTTGCGGGACGGAGCGACACCGCGACCCGCGGTCTCCCGGGCCGGCGGTGGCGTCGCGCCCGTCACCGGAGACCGGCCGGCGACGGTGTCGGCGTCGCGAACGGCCGTCCGGCGGCGGATCGCCGGGTCATCGTTGCACGCCCCATCCGCCTTCTTCGAGCGACAGGCTCAGATATCGTTCGCCGGAGTCGGGGATGATCGTGACGATCGTCTTGCCGCCCAGCTCGCTCCGGGCCGCGAGCTTGAGAGCCGCCCACACGTTGGCGCCACCGCTCAGCCCGCCGAGGATGCCTTCCTCGCGCGCCAGGCGCGCGGTCATCGCGTAGGCGTCTTCGTCGCCGACCGTCATGATCTCGTCCACGATGGACCGGTCGAGCACGTCCGGGACGAAGCCCGCGCCGATACCCTGGATGCCATGAGGGCCAGGGCGGCCGCCCGACAGCACCGGGGAGTCGGCAGGCTCGACACCGACCGTGAGGATCGACGGCTTGCGCGGCTTGAGCGATTGGCTCACGCCGGTGATCGTTCCGCCGGTGCCGACGCCGGTGACGAACACGTCGATGGCACCGTCGGTGTCCGCCCAGATCTCCTCGGCCGTGGTGCACCGGTGGATGGCCGGGTTCGCGGGGTTCTGGAACTGGTGGGGGATGAAGCTGTCCTGGATCTGGTCGGCGAGCTGTCGCGCGCGCTGGATCGCGCCGCGCATACCTTCGATGCCCGGGGTCAGCTCCAAGTCGGCGCCGAACCGTGCGAGCAGCGTGCGCCTCTCCACGCTCAGGTTGTCGGGCATCGTGAGGATGAGCCGGTAGCCGCGCGCTGCACACACGAAGGCAAGGGCGATCCCGGTATTGCCGCTGGTCGGCTCGATGATCGTCGTTCGACCGCGCTGGATCCGGCCTTCGCGCTCGGCCGTGTCGATCATGTTGACGCCGATGCGGTCCTTCACGCTTCCCAGCGGATTGAAGAACTCCAGCTTCGCGAGGACCGTGGCGCCCAGGCCGTGAGTCACCTGATTGAGGCGCACGATCGGTGTACGGCCGATGGTCCGGGTGATGTCGGCGAAGATGTTGGCCATGGCGAGAGTCCGGTCGACCGCCTGCGCGGCCGAGAATAGCGCTCGCCAACGTGGCGAGCCAAGGATGGTCCGCGCCACCCGCCTCGTGAGCTGGATTTCGAGCCGGTTTCGGGGCTCGCGACCGCGAACTCGACCTCATGCGTCACTTGACGTTGCCGGGCGGCCACGGTTACCCCTTGACACTGGCCCGTGTGCCGCATGGAGGCTGTCCGGCGCGCGCCACGTCTTCGACAAGGAGTGACACTGCCATGCCCGTGATCGTTCGCATCCCGACGCCGCTTCGAAAGTTCACCGCAGGTCAGGAGCAGGTGGACATCGAGGCCTCCACGATCCGGGGGCTCCTGGACGGGCTCGAGTCCGCTCACCCAGGCATCCGGGAGCGTCTTTGTGATGCCGACGGCAAGGTCCGACGCTTCGTCAACATCTTCGTCAACGGTGAGGACATCCGCTTCGCCTCGAGCCTCGACACCGCGCTCAAGAGCGGCGACGACGTTTCGATCGTCCCGGCGATCGCCGGAGGCGTCTGAATCGAGGTTCCGCGCGCGCCGCGTCACCCGCTTTCCTGTTTCGGAGGATCACGGATGACGCGGCGGAGCGAAGACCACGCGCACGCGCGTGGCGCCATGTTCCTGGCGCCCCTCGTAGCACCGCAGCCCACGGTGGAGCGGCCCTCCCCGCTGCATCTGGTCGGTAACACCCCGCTGATCCGACTCGCGCGGATCCCGGAGATTCCGCCCGGCGTCGAGATCTACGCGAAGGCCGAGTGGCACAACCCTGGTGGGTCCGTGAAGGATCGCCCGGCCTTGCGAATGATCGAGGAGGCCGAGCGCTCGGGGGCGCTCGGCAAGCACAAGGTCATCCTCGACGCGACGTCGGGCAACACCGGCATCGCGTACGCCATGATCGCGGCGGTCAAGGGCTACCGGATCGAGCTCTGCATCCCCGAGAACTGCAGCGACGAGCGGAAGAAGATCCTCGCGGCCTACGGGGCGATCGTGCACTACACCAGCGGGCTCGAAGGGTCGGATGGCGCGATCCGGGAAGCACGCCGCCGGCTCGAGGCGGACCCCGAGCGGTATTACCTCCCGGATCAGTACAACAACCCCGCGAACTGGTGGGCACACCGCGACACCACCGGCCCCGAAATCCACTGCCAGACCAACGGACGCATCACGGACTTCGTCGCTGCGCTCGGGACGAGCGGCACCGTGATGGGGGTGGGGCGCTATCTGAAGTCGGTCGATCCGTCGATCCGGGTGTGGGCCCTCGAGCCCGAGCCGTTTCACGGTATCGAGGGACTCAAGAACATGGACGTGGCGATCGTCCCGGGCATCTACGACCCGTCGTGGCTCGACGGGAAGATCGAGGTCGAGACCGAGCCGGCCTACAAGGCCGTGCGCGCGCTAGCCCGGCGGGAAGGTCTCATCGTCGGACAATCGTCCGGGGCAGCGCTGACGGGGGCGCTCGAGCTCGCGCGCCGCATCGAGGAGGGGATCATCGTCACGATCTTCCCCGATGGCGGCGAGAAGTACCTCACCACTTCGGTGTGGGACGCCGAGTCGTGACGGCGGGCGCCTTGGATCTACGGCGCGAGCATCTCGAGGCGATGTTCGCTCACGCCGTGCGTGACTATCCGCACGAATGCTGTGGCCTGCTCTTCGGTCCGCCCGACGTGGCCAGCGCCGTGACCGAGGTGACGGCGATCCCGAACATCCAGGACCGATTACACGCCGAGGATCCCGAGCAGTACCCGCGTGACGCCCGCACGGCCTACGTCATGGATCCGGACGCTCACCTGCGCGCGACGCGCGCGGCCGAGGCCCGCGGTCTGACCCTGCGGGGTTTCTACCACTCGCATCCGGACCACGGGGTGTACTTCTCCGAGGAGGACCGGCGCCTCGCTGCGCCGTGGGACGAACCGCTGTTTCCGGGGGCGGCGTATCTCGTGATGTCCGTGACGCGCGATGGCGTGGCCGCGGCGAGCCAGTTCGTCTGGGACGATGGCTCGTCGGATTACGGCGAGGTCGTGCTCGAGCCTCCTGCCGAGAGCGGGGCGCGGTGACACCGGTGGCGTCGAGCAGCGAGCACCGCCGGTCGGTCGATCTCCGAGGCTACGACGTGCCCCGGGCGCTGATCGCGACGCGCGACGCCTGGCGGTCGCTCGAGCCCGGCGAGAGCCTCGACATCGTCGTGGACATGGAGGGCGAGGTCGACCAGGCGGTCGCGAGCTACTTCGAGAAGCGCCGCGGCTTCTACGAGCTCGAGCGCCTCGGCTCGGGGGCCGTCCGTATCCGGGTCACCCGCTGAGGGCGAGGGACCCGGTCACCGGCAGGCGTCTTCGATCGCCTGCGCGATCCCCGCTTCGCGTCGCTCACGGGCTTCCTCGGGCAGCGCGATGTTCGCCCCTTGACGGAGGCCCGCCAGCCGGCAGAGGTGCTGATCCACCCGGGCGCGGAGCGCCCCGGTCGTGACGATGCGTGCGCTGGCCAACGTGTAGAGCGCGTCCTCGATGGACGGGCCGAGCCCCTCGCTGCGGCTCTCGACCAGCTTCCAGGCCTCGGCGTCGTCGATCAGGAGCAGGCTCGCCGTCCGTAGCGGTTCCGGGCGGCTGCGGACGAGCTGGTCGAGGGCCGCGTCGCCGATGGCCGGTCCAGCCACGACCGCGAACCGAATGGCACCGTCGAGGAGTCGGGGGTCGTCGTAGCTGGGGAGGACGTCGAGAGCGATCCGGCGTCGCGCCGGATCCTCCGACAGTGCCAGTGCCTTGAACGCGGCGAGGCGGACGTTCCGGTCGTCCGCCCCGTCGCGGGCGGCTCGTTCCAGCGCCTCGGTGGTGCGCGTGGTCGGCGACGCGCCGAGTGCGAGGGCGAAGTCCTTTCGCGCGAGCACCTTGCCGTCCCGGTTCGCGACCTCGTCGATGACCTTGGCTTCCGCGTCGGCGTCCCCGAGCGCAACCAGCGCGATGAGCGCCCACTTGCGATCCTCGGCCTTGAGCAAGCCAGCGAGGCGCTGATCCGCGTAGGCGATCTGGCCGTCCGCTGCCCGGCGCAGAAAGGGGATGGCCGCGGGATCGCCGATCCTGGCCAACGAGCGATAGGCGGCCTCCGCGCCTCGTGACGGCGCCCGCTCGATGAAGGCTGCCAGGTCACCGATCGCGGACCGTGCGTCCAGCTCGCCGAGATGTCGCGCCGCCTCGGCTGCGCGCTCCTCGTCGCCGAAGCGCAGCGAGAGGCGTTCGCGGGCGATGACCGCCGGCCGGGCCCGGCTCGTGGCGACAACGCCGGCGGACGCGCCGAATACGACGATGGCACCCGCGACGACGAGGGGCCACCGCCGGCCGCGCGGGCCGGGTGCCGTCCGTGCGGCCCTCACGCCGCGAGCTTCTGCTCGGTGAAGTGTTCGGGGCTCTTGAGATACTCGAGCGCCCGCTCGAGCTGGTGATCGGTCTTGTCGGCTTCCTTGGGCTTATCGGCGCCGTCGCTGCTCTTGTCGGCCGGTTCGGCGTCATCCGCGTCCCCGTCTTCGGCCGGCGCCGTGGCATCCCCGTCGGCGGGCGGCTGTGGCACCGGCTTCTTGGCGGCGCGCTTGGGCGTCCTCGCGCCGTGCCCGGCGCCGTTGACGAGGTGGCCGGTGAGATCTTCTTCGCGGATCGCCTGTTCGGAATCGTCGGCGCCGATCGTGCCGTCGAGCCGTACGATCACATCGGGCTCGATCCCGTGCCCCTGGATCGAGCGCCCGCTCGGCGTGTAGTAGAGCGCGGTGGTGAGGCGCAGTCCCGAGTCGTCGGGGAGCTGGACCAGCGTCTGCACCGAGCCCTTGCCGAACGACCGCAGCCCCATGATCGTGGCTCGGCGGTGGTCCTGGAGCGCACCCGCGACGATCTCGCTCGCGCTGGCGCTTCCCTCGTTGACGAGCACGACCATCGGGAAGTCGGTACGCGAGCCGTCACCCTCGGCCTGGAAGCGTGGTTGCTGGTCCTGCACGCGGCCGGCGGTGTAGACGATCAGGTCGCCGCGACGCAGGAACTTGTCCGCCACGTCCACCGCCTGGTCGAGCAGGCCGCCAGGGTTGTTCCGCAGGTCGAGCACGAGCCCGGAGAGCTTCTGCTGCTTGTCGAGCGAGTCGAGCGCTTCCTGCAGCTCGTCGTTCGTGGAGCCGAGGAACTGGCTGATGCGGACGTAGCCGTACCCTGGTTCGAGCACCCGTGAGCGCACGCTCTTGATGTGGATCACCGCTCGCTTCAGGGTGAGATCCTTGGGCTCGCTCCATCCCTGGCGCACGATCGAGATCGTCACCTCGGAGCCCGGCTTTCCGCGCATCCGCTTGACCGCCTCGTTCAGATTCATGCGCTTGGTCGACTCGCCATTGATCTTGACGATCTGATCGTTCGCCTGGATCCCGGCCGCTGCGGCGGGGGTGTCGTCGATCGGTGAGACGATCGTGAGCACGCCGTCCTTGAGCGTGATCTCGATGCCGAGCCCGCCGAACTCACCCTTCACCTCGGTGTTCATCTCCTTGTAGGTCTCGGGCGGCATGAAGCTCGAGTGCGGGTCGAGGGTCTGCAGCATCCCGTTGATGGCGCCGTAGACGAGCTGCTCCGGGTCGACCTCCTCGACGTACTGACGCTGGACCAGCTCGAGGACCTTCGTGAAGACCTTGAGCTTGTCGTAGGTGTCCTCGGCCCGTGCCGTGCCCCGCAGGTCGAGCCCGAGCGTCAGCACGCCGGCGAGGGCACCGCTCGCCATCGCCACCAGGATCCATCGGGATACGCCTCGCTTCATGTCCGTCCTCGACTTCCTTTCGGGCGCCGTGTACCGCCGACGTCGGGCTCGAGCCAGCCGCGTGGATCGAGCGCCTCCGCGCGGTGCCGCACCTCGAAGTAGACGCTGGGCTCCTCGGTCAGTCCGCTCGATCGTGTCGTCGCGATCGTCTCGCCTCGGGCCACCTCGCGGCCCGGGGTCGCGAGGGCCGCGCCCAGATGACCATACACCGTGAAACAGTCGTCGCCGTGCTCGAGAATGACCACGTTGCCGAGCCCGGGCACGTGACCCCGGTGCACGACCCGCCGGTCGAGCGTCGCACGAACGGGCGCGTCTGGCTTGGCGGCGAACCCCAAACCATTCGATCGAACGACGGTCCGTCCCCGCTCGTCGTGATCAGCGCCGAGCCGGCACACGATCGTGCCTTCGACGGGTGACCGCAGACGGCCTTTCCACGCGGCAAAGTGCGGGCGCGGCGGGGAGAGGCCCGATGGCCGCAGGACCGGCCGCCAGGTCCCGGTCTAGCCTCCGGATCGGCCGTGAGCCCATCGAGGGGCCTGGCCGCTGCGGAGGCGGCGTCGAGGGTTCGCTCGCGGTCGCTCGGAAGGTCCACCACGAGCGCACGCTCCTCGAGGGTCGAGACGAGCGCTGTCTGGTCCGCGAGGCGTGCGGCATGGGCCCGCATGGTCGCCGTAGCATAGCGGACCGAGAGAGAGAGGTTCCGCCACGTCCGCGCGGAGCGGGTGCGGTCGGCGTCGTCGAGCAACCCGGAGAGAACCGCGACTCCGCGCACCCGCCATGGCGATCGCGAGCCTCGGCCGACGACCGAGCGCGATCGTCGGTCGCTCGCGATCGCCTCCTCTCGCTCGGCTCGACCCTCGCCGAGGGCTCGCTGCGTCGCTTCGCGGCGCGCGTTTCTTCGCTGGTGGATGTGTCCGCCGCAGGCGGGCCGGGGCCACCGAGAAGTGCCACCAGGCCGGGCGCGCCGGCGAAGCGCGTGTGGATCCCGGCGCCGCGCGCGCTCGGTGATCGATTCGATCCGCCCGTCCGGCTGGATCCAGCTACCCAGCCGGGGGGCGTGAGGGTGCGGCCGCGGGTCAATCGCCGACGTCGAGGCGGTCGGCGACGAGGTCGGTCACGCAGTCGTCGATCTCGCCGGCGTTCCCGACGCCACGAGGGTCCTCGCCGAGCACGAACACGGTCGTCGGTGGGACCTCGGGCTGGAACCCCTTCGTGTAGAGCCCGGAGCGAAGATGCCTCACCATGACCGCGTGCTGCTCCTCCATCAAGCGGAGGATGGTGGCGCGGGGGTCGGTGACCGCCTCCGACGTGCTGAGGGCGGCATAGCTCGTCTTCTTGGAAGCGATGATCGTGCCTCCGATGTAGATGTGCGTCGTGACGAGCTGGACCGGCACGCCGCTGTCCTCGGTCTGGACGTGGTAGTCCCGCCCGCCCAGCCGAACGTTCTGGTTGAAGCCCGGGATCATCGCCGCGCCACCGCTCCTCGCCGCCTGTTCGGTCCGTCTACCACGCGGCTTTCGGCGCCATCAAGAAACGCGTACGCGGCGTTCCGAGTCGGCGAGATCGGGACGGTGCTCGAGCTCGATCGAGTCGACGTCGGCGATCGGCTCGCCGAGCAGTCGCGTGCCGACGCGAACGAACGTGGCGGGGGCGTCGGTGACCAGAAAATGGATCGGCGCGCTCGGCGGCAGGCGACGTCCGAGATGCTGCACCCGCATCGCGAGGGCGACCTCGCGTGCGGTTTCCTCGGCCGAGTCGACCAGCCGGACGTCGGGACCCATCGCGGCACCGATCGCACGTTTCAGCAGCGGGTAGTGGGTGCAACCCAGGATCAACGTGTCGACCCGTGCCGCGCGTAGGTCCGCGAGGTAGTGTTCGCAGACCTGCCGGGCCACGTCGGTCTCTTCCCAGCCTTCCTCTGCAAGCGGCACGAGCAAGGGGCAGGCGCGTGCGTGGACCTCGATGCCGGGCGCCAGCGCCTCCAGGGTGCGGACGTACGCCCCCGAGTCGATCGTGCTGCGTGTGCCGATCACCGCCACCCGTCTCGCGCGGGTCGCGGCGACCGCAGCTCGCGCGCCGGCCTCGACGACGCCGAACACCGGAAACCGGCCGAGCTCCACGAGCGCTCGTTGCGCGAGCGACGACGCGGTGTTGCAGGCGACCACCAGGGCCTTGACGCCTCGCGCGCTGAACGCGTCGGCCGCCTCCAGCGCGTACCGCGTGACGGTGGCCGGCGACTTGGTGCCGTAGGGCACGCGGGCCGTATCGCCGAGATAGAGGAACGCTTCGCCGGGCAGCGCCTGGCGAAGCGCGCGGAGCACCGTGAGCCCGCCGATGCCCGAGTCGAAGACACCGATCGGCCGGTCACGGAGCTCCTGCATCGATCGACTCCGTTCGCAACCGTCGGCGCGGCTCAGCGATAGACCAACACGGTGATCGACGTCTGGTCGACGATCTGGTGTGTCCGCGGGTCGACCGAGAAGTCGGAAACGACCACGTTGGTGCCCCCGAGCACCTCGCCGAAGATGCGGCTCTCGACCGGCTGGGCGGCGCCCGTGCTCGGCGGAGGAGCGATGCGGAACACCGCTCGCCGTCCCTGGCATCGGGCGGGGATCGGCCGACCCGGGAACGTCGCCGCCAGGTTCTTGGGATGAGCGGTGGTCGGCGACAGCCCGAGCTTCGCCTGATAGAACCGCACCACCTGCTCGTACCCGTCGCTCGTCACGTAGGTCTCGAAGCGCTCGAGCGCCGGCGTCCGAGAGGCGTCTGGGCGACCCGATCCCGGTTGCGAGCCGATCAGCAGCGTCGTCCCCGGATAGAGAGGCACGGCGGTCGTGGATGGCGAGCCGGACGTCGCTGGTGGGCTGGAGGTGCCCGCGATGGCGCCGTGTACCGATGCGCCGAGAGCCAGCACGACGATTGCAGCGAGGACCAGTCGACCCATGAGCGAACCGAAGCCTAGCACGCGGCCCCGGGCGACCGGCGGATGACCCTCGACCTGCACGACGGGCTCGTGCTGGCGCTCGCATCTGCTGGAGCCGCGAGCGACGCACGGGAGCGCCGGATCCCCAACGCGCTCACCATCGGTGGCGCCGCTGTGGCCTTCGCCATCGGGTTCTCCACCGACGGTTGGCCCGGGCTCGTCGAGGCGTTCGAGGGTCTCGGTATGGCGCTGGCGTTGCTCGGCGCCCCGTTCGCGCTCCGGATCGTCGGTGGCGGCGACGTCAAGTTCCTCATGGCGCTGGGCGCCTTCCTGGGCCCGCGCAGGACCCTGGAAGCCTTCATCTGGGCGACCGCCGCGGGTGGACTTTGGGCGGCCGCCATGCTAGGGGTGTCGCCACGAGCGCGAGCGCAGGTCCTAACGTCCTGGATTCAATTCAAAAACCTCGTGTATGCCCGTGACGCTTCCGTGTTGAAGCCCGAAACCCACGACGATACAATCGGCGTGCCGTACGGGCTGGCCTTGGCGCTGGGTGCCGTCATCGCCCAGCTCGGCCGCGGATCCCTCCTTGGCTGAGACTCCCAAAACGAGCCGCGCGCGGCGCCTTCGACAGGGCGGGGCACCCATGACCTGCGGTGCGTGCGGGCGTTCGGGCGAGCGGGGGCAGGCGACGCTCGAGCTGGCGATCTTCCTGCCATTTTTCTTGCTGTTGTTGCTCGGTGCGACGGAGCTCGGTCACGCCTGGCATGCCGCCAACAAGGTGGCCCAGGCGGCGCACGAGGGGGTCGAGCACGTTCGCCGCACCGGCCAGCTCGACTCGACCGCGGTGAACACGATCGTCGCGGCCGTCGCTGGACCGGCGGCGACCGCGTCGCTGTCATCCCGGTCCGCGACGTCGGTGCGCGAGGCGCGCCTGGTGACGGTCGACGTGGAGCTTCGCCAGCCGCTGCTCACGGGGCCCTTCCTGAAGCTGTTCTCGGTGTTTCGCTCGGGCACGATCCGCATCGAGCGCTCCGCCACCACGCTGGTGACGTCGTGAGGAAGCGAAGCGCGGCTCGGCGCCTGGGCCAGGGTTCGCGTGGCGGCGCCCGTGGACAGGCCACCGTGGAATTCGCCTTCGTCCTGCCGTTCTTCCTGTTGCTGTTCCTCGCGATGATCGAGCTCGGGATCGCCTGGAGCGCCTCCTCCGCGGCGGCTGCCGCCGCGAAGGAGGGGGCCGAGTTCGCTCGCCGTCAGGTGCCGTTCTCGCCCGCGGTCGTGACGCGGGCGAACGAGATCGCCGCGAAGTATCTCGAGCCGTACACGCGTGCGGGGGGGACGGCGGTCGCGAGCGTGACGAACGGCGAGCTCGCCGGCGAGAAAACCGTGACGGTCGAGGTCGACCTGCAGTATCCATTGCTCACCGGCGCCTTCTTGAGCAGCCTCAAGTTCGGCGCCGAGCCCGTGTTCGGGGACGGCAACATCACGATTCGTCGAGAGGCACGGGTACTGATTCTGTGATGGAGAAACAGGAACTCGGCGGGCATCGACCCGCCTCGACCCAGGACCCGCTTCGCCCGCAGGGCGAGGGAGCGATCGAGTGGACACCAAGCGTCCCGTAATCCTGCTCGTGGTGTTCGCGGCCGTGTCGGCGCTCGTCGCCGTCGGGCTATACCAGCGCCTCTCGAGCGCTGCCTCGCGCGGCGAGCGGGCAGAGACCGTGATGGTCGCAACGGCGACGCAGGACCTGGCGCCCGGAACGCGGATCGGCGCAGACCTCGCGAGCACGGCGTTCGCTCGGCGGCCGTGGCCGCGCGAGCTGGTTCCGCCCGACGTGGTCGACCGCGCCGAGGCGGTCGTCGGCCAGGTCGTGCGAGCGCCGATCTACGCTGGCGAGCCGCTCTACCGCTTCAAGCTCGCGTCCGGTGAAGCGGGGGGTGTGCTCTCGGCGGTGGTGGCCGACGGGATGCGAGCGTTCACGGTTCCCGTCGACGAGGTGAGCGGGGTCGGCGGGTACGTGCTGCCGGGTGCTTACGTCGACGTGATCGGTACCTTCCGGAACGTGCGCGAGTCGATGTTCGGCCAGCCGCGCGGCGAGACCTTTTCGAAGGTGATTCTCGAGCGGGTGAAAGTCCTTGCGTCGGGTCCCCAGATGGAGCAGAACGACGTCGGCGCACGCACCCGGACGGGAACCACCTCGGGCCGCTCGAGCCTCTTGAGCCGCGACAAGACCACT
>CAYMQR010000090.1:0-12742 GCA_964392195.1 uncultured bacterium
CCATCGGGCCGCTCGCGTCGGTCGTCCGCTCCGTCACCGCCCGCGCCTCACGCGTTCGCCACGGCGGGCGCCGCGCCGCGCTCGCTCGCGACCGCCTCCACCCACGCCAGCGCCGCCTCGTGGATGCGCGGCCGGAAGCCGCGGATCGCCTCGTTGGCGCGCGTCGGATGGATGCGGTTGGTGAGCAGAACCACCACCGCGCCACGCCCCGGATCGACCCACAGCGACGTGCCGGTGAAGCCGAGCGAGCCGATCGCGCGCCGCGAGATGGTCGGCCCCGCGCTCGACTCGCCGGGCGACGGCGTGTCCCAGCCGAGCGCCCAGGTGGTGCCGAGCGGGCGCGTCGCGCGCCGCGCGAAACGCCGTACCACGGTCTGACCGAGCACGCTCGACCGCCCGCCCCACGCGCTCAGGACCTCGGCGCCGAAACGCGCCACCTCGGCGGCGTTGCCGAAGAGCCCCGCGTGCGGCGCGATCCCGCCCAGCGCCCAGGCGTTCTCGTCGTGGACCTCGCCGGTCAGCACGCGCCCGCGCCACGGGCAGTCCTCGGTGGGCGCGATCAGCGGATCGGGCGCGGACTCCGGATAGAGCTCGCTCGAGCTCACCCGCCCGAGCGGCCGGAACTCGAGGCGTCCGAGCCCGAACGGCTCCCGCACCTCGCGCCGGTAGAGCGTGCGCAGATCGGCGCCGAGCACCCGCTCGAGCAGCTCGCCGAGGAGCACGAAGCCCAGGTCGCTGTAGCGCGACGCCTGCCCCGGGGGATCGAGCGGCCCGCTCACGAGGATGCGGTCGAGCACGAAGCGGCGCGCCTCCTCGCCGCCGAGCGGCACGCCGTGCTCGACCAGCATGCGGTGGAACGGCTCCCAGCCCGCCAGTCCGGAGCCGTGGGAGAGAAGGTGGTGGACCGCCACCTCGCGGGTCCACGCGGGAGCGCCGTCCGGCAGATACGCAGCCACCGGCGCGACGATGTCCAGGGCGCCGCGGTCGAGGGCGCGCATCGCGATCGCGGTGGTCGCGATCACCTTGGTCAGCGACGCAAGGTCGTAGCGGGTCTCGGCCGAGACGCGCGCGGCCTCCGGCTCGCGGCAGAGCTGGCCGGACGGCACCTCGAGCACCTCGCCGAGCTCGGTCTCCACCCGCAGCACGGCGCCCGGGAACACGCCCGCCCGCACCGCGTCGGCGAGGAGCTCGCGGACCCGTCGCTCGAGATCAGCGCGGTTCAGCATGACGGAAGTTGGCGCCGGCGCGGCGCCGCAGGAAATCCCCGTCCGGCGCGGACCACGCGCCGGGTCAGCTCGCCGCCGCCAGGGCGCAGCGGTTCCCGCCCTCGCGCTTCGCGAGGTCGAGGGCACCGTCCACGTTGCGGACCAGCTCGCGCGCGGTCTCGGCCTGGGCGCCGGTGGCGGACACCACGCCCGCGCACACCGTCACCCGCACCGACCACGGCGGCGAGGAGAACGAGTGCTTGGCGATCAGCTCGCGGGTGCGTTCGGCCGCGATCAGCGCGCCCTCGCGGCTGGTCTCCGGCAGGATCACCACGAACTCGTCGGCCTCGTAGCGGAACACCGAGTCGCAGCGCCGCAGGCTCTTCGAGAGCAGCCCGCCGACCTCGCGCAGCACGTAGCTGCCGAACAGCCGGTGGGTGCCCTCGTTGATGCGCTTGAGCCCGTCGATGTCGACCATCATCACGGAGAGCGGCCGGCCGTAGCGGCGGCCACGGTCGAGCTCTTCCTCGAGCCGTTCGAAGAGGAAGGGCTGCGAAGCAAGACCGGTGACGGCGTCGATCATGGCGCGCGCTCCTCCGTGTGCCACGAGGCGTCGAGAACCACGAAACGGCGGGCCGCGCGCCGCGCGGGCCCGAGCCGTATGCCGGCGGCATCACCCTCGCTCACCGGCGCAGCACCTCGAGCAGCGCCTGGTGGGCCTGCTGGATGGACTGGACCGTCTGCGCCGTCTCGCACACGCGCTGCAGGTCGTCGACCGCGAGGCGGATGCGGCTGCGGTGGTCGTCGTCGAGCTCCTCGGTCTCGCGCATCATCCGCTCGGCCTGGTACACGGTCTGGATCGCCGCGTTGCGCCGGCTCGAGAGCGCGCGGAAGGCCTCGTCGCGGTCGCGCTCGGCCTCGGCCTGCGCGATCATGCGGTCGAGCTCGCCGGGCGAGACGCCGCCGCGCGCCGAGACCCGCACCGAGCGCGCGCGCTGGGTCATCATGTCCTTCGCCTCGATGTGCAGGATTCCGTCGCTGTCCATCGAGAACGCGATCTCGATCTGCGCGCGGCCGCGCGGCGCGGGCGGGATGCCGACGAGATCGAGCACGCCGAGCAGCAGGTTGTCGCTCGCGCGCTGGCGCTCGCCCTGGTAGACGTTCACGCGGATCATCATCTGGTTGTCCGCGGTGGTGGTGAACGTCTTGGTGGCGCGGGTGGGGATCGGGGTGTTGCGCGGGATGAGCGGCGTGAAGAGCCCGCCGGCGGTCTCGACGCCGAGCGAGAGCGGACACACGTCCGCGACCACCCGGTCGACCATCTCGGTCTCGGTGAGGCTGCCCATGAGGGCCGCCCCCATGGCGACCGCCTCGTCGGGCTCGACGCCGCGGGTGGGCTCGCGGCCGAAGAAGTTGGCGACCGCGCGCTTCACGATCGGCGCGCGCGTCTGACCACCGACCAAGAGCACCTCGTCGACCTGGTGCGGCTCGTAGCCCGCGTCGCGCAGCACCGACTCGCACACCTCGAGGGTGCGATCGACGAGCGGCCGCATGAGCTGCTCGAGCTCGGAGCGGAAGATCTCGGTCTCGAGGTGCACCGGCCCCTGCGGGCCGGTGCCGATGAACGGCAGCGTGATACGCGTCGCCTCGACGTTGGAGAGCGCCTTCTTCGCGTCTTCCGCCGCGGTGATGATGCGCTGGCGGGTGGCCGGGCTCTGGTCGAGCGCGAAGCCGTGGGTCTTCTCGAAGCGCTGGTTGAGCAGGTCGGCGATCAGCGCGTCGATGTCGTCGCCGCCGAGGCGGTGCGCGCCGCCGGTGGCGCGCACCTGGAAAGCGAGGGCGCCTTGCTGGCTCGACAGCACCGTGATGTCGAAGGTGCCGGCGCCGAGGTCGTAGACCGCGAACACGCCCGCCTTGCGGCGGCTGTAGCCGTACGCGAGCGCCGCCGCGGTGGGCTCGTTGACGAGCCGCACCACCTCGAGGCCGGCGATCTGCGCGGCGGTGCGCGTGGCGGTGCGCTGCAGGTCGTTGTAATTGGCGGGGACGGTGATCACCGCCTGCCCGACGGACTCACCGACCACCGCCTCCGCGTCGGCGCGGAGCTTCTCCAGCACCATCGCGAGGATCTGCTCGGGCGCCCACGCCTCCTCGGCGTCGCCGATGCGCACGTCGCCGTTCTCGGCGCGCAGGCTCGGGAAGGGCATGAGCCGGATCAGCTCCTGCACTTCGTCTTCGTCCCAGCGGCGGCCGAGGAGCCGCTTCACCGACGCGAAGGTGCGCGTGGGGTTGAGCACCGCCTGGCGCTTGGCGGTGATGCCGACGATGCGCCCACCCGCCTTGGTGAACGACACCACCGAGGGGGTCAGGCGATCCCCTTCCGAGTTGCTGATGACCTTGGGCTCACCGCCTTCGATGATGGCCACGCACGAGTTGCTCGTGCCCAGGTCGATACCGATGATGCGACCCATCGTGGAGGCGATTCTCCCTTTCGTGTAGCGAGGTTTCGGGCGTGTTTTAGTACGGTTCGCGTGGCGGCACAATCGCTGCTTGCGCGGCCTGCGAGCGCTTGCGGACGCGCGCGCGCATCACCAGACCGGTCACGACGAGCAGCACCACCACCCCCACCACCGAGAGCGCCGTCACCACGTCGGGGTTGCGGACCAGCGCCCCGATGCGGTCCCCGAACAGGCTCGACAGCACCACGGTGGGGGTCAAGGTGGCGACCGTGCCGAGGAAGTAATCGCGGAAGCGGATGTCGGACGAGCCCGCGACCAGGTTCACCAGACCGAACGGCGCCACCGGCACGACGCGCACCGTGGCGATCGCCCAGAAGCCGTGGGTGCCGAGCAGGTGGTTGAGCCTGGCGAGGCGCGGCGAACGCAGCTTGTGCACGAGATCGCGTCCCAGCACCGCGCCGATCGCGTAGTTGACCGAGGCGCTGAGGAGGCAGCCCGAGAGCGCGAGCGCCGCGCCGAGGGCGGGGCCGAAGCTCAGCCCGGTCGCGACCATGACCAGCGACATCGGCACCAGCAGCAGGCCGGACGCGACGTAGATCGCGAGCGTCACCGGTACGGCCAGCGAGCTCTCGCGATAGGGCGCGATCCACCGCACCAGGTCGGTGGGGCCGAGCTGGCGCAGCGGCGTGAACCACCAGATCGCCGCCACCGCGCCGCCGCACGCGACCACCGCCGCGATCGCCCACCGGGGTACGCGCGGGCCACCGCCGAGCGGGGATCCGGGGTGGAGATCGAGGGATTCCGGCGGGCGCTCGTCGGCCATGGATGGGACGCGAAAACGGGCGGAAAGGGTCGCCGGGTGCGCGGTTGAGGCACGCGACGAGCCGATGATATACACGCGTCGGATCGCCGACGTCGCGTCGTGACGCGCGCCGGCGCGCACTCCTTCCATCGGAGGCATCGATGATCCGTCGGACGACGTCGTTCGTGGCCCTCGCCCTGCTGGCGAGCGCGCTCCTCGCACCGCGGGCCCACGCCGCGCGCTTCTACATGGCCGGCGACCTCGGCTGGACGTTCCTGATCGGCGCCGACCAGTTCGACGACGACCTCTCCTACGGCGGCGCGATCGGCATCGACTTCGACGGGCCGGCGCTCGAGTTCAGCGCCAAGTACTCGAGCTTCGACGGCAACGAGATCGACCTGCCGCTGGTCGGCACCGTGGGCGGCGACCTCGACGTGCTGTCGGCCGGCCTCTCGCTCCGGTACAACTTCGACGCGGGGCCGCTGCGCCCCTACGTACTGATCGGCGGCACGTACCACGTGGTCGACTTCCAGACCTTCGACTCGATCAACCAGGCCGAGGCGCTGCTCAAGAACGACCAGAACCAGTTCGGCCTCACCTTCGGCGGCGGCGTCGAGTTCGAGCTCGGCGACCACGTCACCCTGGGACCGGACGTCCGCTACAACCTGGTGTTCAAGGACAGCTTCGACTCGATCCCCCAGATCGAGGACACCGACTTCGCCGACTACCCCGACTTCCTGCAGATCACCGGCCGCGTGACCTTCTACTTCTGAGGGAGCGATCCCGCGCGGATCCACTCGCGTCCGCTCCCGGGAGGGCTCGCGCCCTCCCCTACACGTCCGAACCCAACCGCCGCTCCGTCACCGATCGGGTCGTCGCCGCTCGTAGGCGCGACCGCGCCGACGGACCCCGGTGTGGAGGGCGCGCCTCCGGCGCGCCGCGAATCGATCACGCTCGATCCCCTCGGCCGCCAGATCGCTCGCGCCCGCCGCATGATTGACGCGGGCGGAGACGCGTGCGAGTAAGCTGCGACTAACCCACCCCCCGGGAGTTGGTCGGATGCGACGAAACGAGTGGCGCGACGTGGACGCGCGGCGCGGGATCCTGGTGGCGACCGCTGTCGCGGCCGCCCTCTCGGGTGCCGCGTGCGGTAGCGGCGGCGGCAGCACGGCGACGCCACCCGGCGTGCCCACCACCACGGTGTCCTGCACCACCCTCACCGACACCTGCTACTTCCCGTTCCCGACCAACCTGTTCACGCAACCCGCCGCCACACCGACGGGGCTCGCCCTCGACATCCGCGCCGAGAACTTCCCGTCGCCGGTCACCGAGGCGGTGCTGCGCACCTATCCCCCCGAGCTGTTGAACGGCAACGACGGGTTCAGCGCGCTGGCCCCGGTGATCGTGCCGCTTCCCGAGCTGCCCGACCCCGCCTCCCTCCCCGCGAGCCCCGCCGCCTCGGTCGAGCCGGACGCGAGCATCCGCCTCTGGGACGTCGACGCCGGAGCGCCGGTGGCCTTCCGCGCGCTCCTCGACGACCGCGCGCCGCGCGACGCCATCCCGCACGCGATCCTCGGGCTCGTCCCGCAGGCACCGCTCGCCAACGGCCACACCTTCATCGCGCTCGTCACCGATCGCGTCCGCACCGAGTCCGGCGCGCCGATGCCGGCGTTCGACGGCTTCCGCCGGCTCGTCGACGGCTCGCCCAGCTCCGGCGGCGCGGACGCGGACACGGTCCGCGCCGCCTACCAGCCCGTGCTCGCCTCGATCCGCGGCGCGATGGGCGAGGACCCAGCAGCCGCGGTCCTCGCCACCGCGTTCACGGTCCGCAGCAACGAGCCGATCACGCGCAAGATGCGCGCGCTCACCGAGGCGATCCTCACCCGCAACGAGAGCAACCCGCCGCGCTTCCGCGTCGATCAGGTCGTGCCGCCGCTACCCGCGCTCGAGACCCAGGGGGTGGAGAACGGCGTGATCGGCCGCATGACCGCACCCGACTACCGCGACGCCAACCACCGCATCGTGTGGGACGGGCGCGGCCGCCCGGTGGAGCAGCGCGAGCACGAGCTCGAGTTCCTGCTCAAGCTCCCCAAGGCGGGTGCCGGCCGAGCCCCGGTGGTGGTGTTCGGCCACGGGCTCGGCGCGATCAAGGAGACGATGCTGCAGGTCACCTCGATCCTCGGCGAGCGCGGTTACGCGACGATCGGCATCGACGTGGTGGGCCACGGCTCGCGGATCGGCGAGGAAGGTTTCATCGCGGGCTACTTCACGTTCGAGCGGCTCCTCGAGACCCGCGACGCGTTCCTCCAGACGATCGCCGACGAGGTGCAGCTCGTGCGCCTCGTGCAGGGCGCGCTCACGACGCTCGACGTGGCGCCGAACGGAGGCGACGGCGTCCCCGACCTGGCACCCGGTCCGATCGCCTTCATCGGCCAGTCGCTCGGCACCGTCCTCGGCGGCACGTACCTGGCGGTGGAGCCCGCGATCGGCGCAGGCGTCCTCAACGTCCCGGGCGGTGGTTTCGCGAGCCTGCTCCAGCAGAGCCAGCAGCTCGGCGGGATCCTCGACAGCTTCCTCCCCGCCGGCGCCACCGCCGACGACCGCATGGTGCTGATCCCGCTCGCGCAGATGCTGGTCGACGACGTCGACCCCGCGAACTTCGGTCCCCACGTCACCGTCGATCCCTTCCCCGGCAACTCCCCGAAGGACGTGCTGATCCAGGAGTCGATGGACGACGGCATCATGCCGAACACCTCGACCGAGCTGCTCGCGGGGTCGCTCGGGCTGCCGCAGGTCGAGCCCGATCTGCAGCCGATCTTCGGCCTCGCGCGAGTCGCGGCGCCCGCCTCGGGCAGCGGCCTCTACCAGTTCCGGGTCAGCGACAACGGCTTCGTGAACCACGGATTCCTGCTGTCGCGCCCAGGCGCGCTCCGCCAGGTCGCCGACTTCATCGACAGCCGCGCCCGCACCGGCACCGCGCGCATCGACGCCGAATGAGCGGCGGGCGTCGCGGCCCGCGGTCGACGGCGTGCGCCGGCGCGGCGCTGACCGCGCTCACGCTGCTCGCGCCGGCGTGCAGCGACGGCGCCGCCACCCACCGGGGCACCCCACCGGGCGTGCCCGCGAGCGCCGTCGGGTGCAGCACGCTCGCCGACAGCTGCACGCTGCCGTTGCCGAGCAACCTCTTCACCCGCCCCGCCGCCACGCCCACCGGCGTCGCCCTCGACCTCCACGCGGAGACGTTCACCACCGCCGCGACGGCGGAGATGATCCGGCGCTATCCACCCGAGCTGTTCGCGGAGATGGACGGCTTCAGCGCGCTCGCGCCGGTGATGATGCCGCTGCCGGCGCTGCCCGAGCCCGCGTCGCTGCCAGCCGGCCCGAACGCTTCGGTCCGCGCGGACGCGAGCGTCCGGCTCTGGGACCTCGACGCCGGTGAGCCGCTCGCGTTCACCGCGATCCTCGACGCCCGCGCCGCGAGCGAGGTCCCGTCGCGCGCGATCCTGTCGCTGGTGCCGCAGCGCCCGTTCGCGCCCGGCCACACGATCGTCGCGCTCGTCACCGACCGGGTCCGCGCCGAGGGCGGCGCACCGATGCCGCGCTTCCCGGGCTTCGCGGCCATCACCGACCCCGGCGCGCCAAGCTCCGGCGACCCGAGCGTGGCGCGCGTACGCGCCGCCATGGAGCCCGTGGTCGCCGCCATCGCCGCCGAGCTCGACGACGATCGCGCGCGCGGCGTCCTCGCGACCGCGTTCACCGTGCGCAGCCACGAGCCCACCACGCGCCGGATGCGCGCGCTCGCCGAGGCGGTCTCCGAGCGCGCCCGGCGCGACCCGCCGCGCTTCCGGGTCGACCAGGTGGTCGCGCCTTTGCCTGCGCTCGAGACCAAGGGGGTGGCGGCGGGCGTGATCGGCCACCTGACCGCGCCCGACTATCGCGACGCCGACCACCGCATCGTGTGGGACGAGCGCGGACGCCCCGTCGAGCAGCGCGAGCACTCCCTCGAGTTCGTGCTCAAGCTGCCGAAGGTGGGCGCGGGGCGCGCGCCGGTGGTGGTCTTCGGCCACGGCTTCGGCGCGTTCAAGGAGACGCTGCTCCAGGTCAGCAGTGCGGTCGGCCAGCGCGGCTTCGCGACCATCGGCATCGACCTGCCCGGCCACGGCAGCCGCCTCGGCGACGATGGCGTCATCAACGACGACCTGACTCCCGAGCGCCTCCTCGCCGGGCGCGACGACTTCCTGCAGGGGATCGCTGACGAGCTCGAGCTCGTGCGGCTCGTGCAGGGCGCGCTCACCACCCTCGACGTGTGGCCGGACGGCGGCGACGGCGTCCCCGACCTCTCGCCGTCACCAGTCGCGTACGTCGGCCAGTCGCTGGGCTCGACGCTCGGCGGAGTGCTGGTGGCGGTCGAGCCCGCGTTCGGCGCGGTGGTCCTCAACGTGCCCGGCGCCGGCTTCCTCTCGCTCTTCCAGCTCGGCCCGGGGCTCGAGAGCCTCCTCGACGGGATGCTGCCGGCGAGCACCACCGCCGCCGACCGGCTGGTGCTGGTGCCGCTCCTCCAGCTCCTCTTCGACGACGTCGACCCCGGCAACTTCGCGCGCCATGTGATCGAAGATCCTTGGCCCCACCAGCGCCCCAGGGACGTGCTCCTCCAGCAGGCGATGGACGACCGGGACGTCCCCGCCACGGCGACCGCGCTCTTCGCCGGCGCCCTCGGCGTCCCCCAGGTCGAGCCCAGCCTCGAGGACGTGTTCGGGCTCGCGAAGGTGGCCGCGCCCGCCGCCGGCAGCGGCCTCTACCAGTTCCACGTCAGTAACACTCCGTCGCTGAACCACCTCCTCGCGCTGTCACGGCCCGGTGCCCTGAACCAGGTCGCCGACTTCGTCGACAGCCGCGCCCGCACCGGAAGCGCGCGCATCGACGCCGAATAATCCGGCGGTTCGCGCGCGTGCGCCCCGCTCACGGCCCCCCCGCGGGCGGCTGGCACCCGCCTTGCGTCGCCTCGCCGCGTTCGGGTGACGGGTGCGTTCGCGGGAGCCGAGGGGGTCGTGAGGGGACTCTCGTGCGCCGCCGCGGCGGCGCGGCGGGGTCCGGGTGGCGCGGGCTTGCCGCACCGCGTCGCGATGCGGCAAAACCACCTGTTCCGAGCACCTCGACCGACGACCTCATCCCCATCTTCTGAGGAGGTTCCATGATCGCCGGAGTCCTCCGGGAAACCTGTCCCGGTGAGAAGCGCGTGGCCCTCGTTCCAGCGGTCGTTCCATCCCTCACCAAGGCCGGCATCCAGGTCTTGATCGAGGCCGGAGCCGGCGACGCCGCCGGGTTCCCGGACGCCGGGTTCAAGGAAAAAGGCGCCGAGATCGTCGCCAGCCGCGACGAGATCCTCGCCAAGGCCGACTGCCTGCTGCAGGTCCGCACCTTCGGCGCCAACCCCGACGCCGGGCGGGCCGACCTCGACAAGCTGCGCGCCGGCCAGTGGGTGATCGGCCACGCCGATCCGCTCGCCGCCCCCGAGCGCGCCAACGACCTGGCCGCCAAGGGCGTCAGCGCCTTCGCCCTCGAGCTGGTGCCGCGCATCACCCGCGCGCAGGCCATGGACGTGCTGTCCTCGCAGGCGAACATCGCCGGCTACAAGGCCGTGCTCATCGCCGCCGAGGCGGTGCCGCGCATGTTCCCCATGATGATGACCGCGGCCGGCACCGTGACGCCCGCCAAGGTGTTCGTGATCGGCGCCGGCGTGGCGGGCCTGCAGGCGATCGCCACCGCGCGCCGGCTCGGCGCCGTGGTCGAGGGCTACGACGTGCGCCCGGCCGTGAAAGAGCAGGTCATGAGCCTGGGCGCCAAGTTCCTCGAGATCCCCCTCGACACCCAGAGCGCCGAGGGCTCGGGCGGCTACGCCAAGGCGCTCGGCGAGGAGTTCTACAAGCGCCAGCGCGAGCTCATGGGCAAATCGATCGCCGTGAGCGACGTGGTCATCTGCACCGCGGCCGTGCCGGGCGGCAAGGCGCCGGTGCTCGTCACCGCCGAGCAGGTCAAGGCGATGAACCCGGGCTCGGTGATCGTCGACCTCGCCGCCGAGCGCGGCGGCAACTGCGAGCTCACCCAGTCGGGCAAGATCGTGGTCGAGCACGGCGTCACGATCGTCGGCACGCTCAACCTGCCCGCGACCGTCGCCTACCACGCGAGCCAGCTCTACGCGAAGAACATCGTCACCTTCCTGCTGCACGTGGTGAAGAGCTCGGGCGGCGACGCCAAGGCCGGCACCGTGCCGGTGCCGCGCGAGGACGAGATCGTGCGCGAGACACTGACCACATTCGGCGGCGAGGTGGTGCACGCGAAGCTGCGCGAGATGCTCGCGCTGCCCGCGCTCGCGGCCCCCGCGGCCGAGGCACCTGCCAAGAGCGCCTGATCGACCTCCCCGAGACGAACACAGGACCCCACCGGAAAGGAGCCCATCCGCCGTGGACATGAAACTCACGTTGAGCCTCTACATCTTCATGCTCGCGACCTTCCTCGGGATCGAGGTGATCCGCGGCGTGTCGCGGCTCCTGCACACGCCGCTGATGTCGCTCACCAACGCCATCTCCGCGATCGCGGTGGTCGGCGCGATCCAGATCGCCGGCGCGGCGCCCGAACACACCACGCCGTTCGCCGAGTGGCTGGGCGCGATCGCGGTGTTCGCCTCGACCACCAACATCGTGTCGGGCTTCCTGATCACCGACCGGATGCTCAAGATGTTCAAGAAGCGGGAGGCGAAGAAGCCATGAGCTCGCTGATCACGCTGATCTATTTCGTCGCCGCTGCGGCGTTCATCCTGTCGCTCAAGTGGATGAGCGACCCCAAGACCGCGCGCCGCGGCGTGTTCGCGGGCATGCTCGGCATGTCCGCCGCCATCATCGGCACGCTCTTCCTCCCCAACGTCAGCCACTACACCCCGATCGTCGTGGCGCTGGTGCTCGGCGCCATCGTCGGCATCCCGATCTCGCGGGTGGCGATGACCGCGGTGCCGCAGCGGACCGCGGTGTCGCACGCATTCGGCGCGCTCGCTGCCGCGCTGGTCGGCACCGCCGAGTACTACCTGCACTCCCCCCACATCTCGAAGGTCACGATGGGCGCCATCGTCTTCGAGACGCTGCTCGGCTTCCTGACGTTCACCGGCAGCGTGATGGCGTTCGCGAAGCTCCAGGAGCTGATCCCGACCCGGCCGATCACCTTCAAGGGCCAGAACAAGTTCAACCTGTCGCTGCTCGGGCTGGCGGCGCTGGTCGGCGTGATCCTGGTGATCGCGCCCGGGCTCAAGTTCCTGTTCCCGATCCTGGCGATCCTCGCCCTCGCCTTCGGTGTGTTGCTCATCATCCCGATCGGCGGCGCGGACATGCCGACGGTGATCTCGCTCCTCAACAGCTACGCCGGTCTCGCGGCCGTGGCGATGGGGTTCGTGCTCGACAGCCAGCTCCTCATCATCGCGGGCGCGCTCGACGGATCGTCCGGCCTGATTCTGTCGATCATCATGTGCAAGGCGATGAACCGCTCGTTCACGAACGTGCTGTTCGGCGCGTTCGGGCAGGTGCAGACGGCGGCCGCGGGCGAGGCCGAGGCGCGGGTGGCGAAGAGCGCGAGCGCCGAGGAGGCGGGGCAGATCCTCGAGAACTCGCAGCTCGTGGTGATCATCCCCGGCTACGGCATGGCGGTGGCGCAGGCGCAGCACAAGGTGCGCGAGCTCTACGACGTGCTCACCAAGAAGGGCGTGGACGTGCGCTTCGCGATCCACCCGGTGGCGGGCCGCATGCCCGGCCACATGAACGTGCTGCTCGCCGAGGCCGACATCCCGTACGACAAGCTCATCGAGATGGACGACATCAACCCGGACATGCCGCAGGCCGACGTGGCGCTGGTGATCGGCGCCAACGACGTGACCAATCCGGCGGCGCGCCACGACAAGTCGAGCCCGATCTTCGGCATGCCGATCATCGACTGCGACAAGGCGCGCACCGTGATGGTGATCAAGCGCTCGATGAACCCGGGCTTCGCCGGCATCGAGAACGAGCTCTACTTCGACGAGAAGACGCTCATGCTGTTCGGCGACGCGAAGGGCTTCGTCGCGGAGATCGTGAAGTCGCTGACGGGCGGGAGCGGGATGGGGCATTGATTCGAGAGCCTACGGCTCTCGAATCAGGTCGACGTTGCTGCGGGGAGCCCGCGCGGAGGGTCGCGCGTCGCGCGACCGGCGGTACGCTCCGGCGCTCCATCGCCGGTCCGAGCGATCCCTGTACGCGCGC
>CAYMQR010000091.1:0-12580 GCA_964392195.1 uncultured bacterium
GCCGAGCGCAGCACCTACGTGCTGGCCTCGAGCGTCGCGCTGATCGCGCTCTTCGCGTGGTGGCGCCCGCTCGGCGCCGTGGTGTGGGAGCTCGAGGGCGCTGCCGCACGCGGCATGATGCACGTGCTGTTCGCCGCAGGTCCCGCGACCGTCCTGCTCACGAGCTTCCTCATCAACCACTTCGACCTCTTCGGTCTGCGGCAGGTGTGGATGCAGCTGCGCGGCCGTGCCTACCAGCCGCTCGCGTTCCGCACCCCCGGCCCCTACGCGCACATCCGCCACCCGCTCTACGTCGGCTGGTTCCTGGCCTTCTGGGCGACGCCGACCATGACGGTGTCCCACCTGGTGTTCGCGCTCGCGACCACCGCCTACATCCTCGTCGCGCTGGTCTTCGAGGAGCGCGACCTGATCGCCGAGCACGGCGAGCGCGACGCCGGCTACCGCGCTCGCGTCCCCCGCTTCATCCCGCGCCTCGGCCGCCGCGCGGCCGCAGCCGGCGACCCCGCCGCGCTGCCGCTGGCCCAGCCGAGCGCGTGATCCATCGTCCCCGAACCCGCACCCCACCCGGAGCAACCCCCATGGCTTCCCAGTGCCCCATCGGCTTCGACGTCACCCGCCTCCGCCAGAACGTGCTCGCGACCTACGACCGCGTCGCGCGCGAGCCGGAGGGCGACTTCCACTTCCACCGCGGCCCGTTCTACGCGAGCCAGTTCCTCGGCTACGACCCGGTCGAGCTCGACGAGCTGCCGCTGCGCTCGACGATGCGCTTCGCCGGCGTCGGCAATCCGCTCGCCATCGGACCGATCGCGCCCGGCAGCAGCGTCCTCGACCACGCCTGCGGCGCCGGTACCGACCTGCTGCTCGCGGCGCGGCGGGTAGGCCCGACCGGCCTCGCGATCGGCGTCGACATGACGCCGGCGATGCGCGCCTGCGCCGAGGCCTCCGCCGAGCAGGCCGGGCTCGGCGACCAGCTCGAGGTCCGCGCCGGCTTCTACGAGGATCTGCCGGTCGAGGACGCCTCGATCGACGTGGTGATCTCGAACGGAGTCCTCAACCTCGCGCCCGACAAGACCCGCGTCCTCGCCGAGATCATGCGGGTCCTCAAGCCGGGCGGCCGACTCTACCTCGCCGACGTCGTGGTGCAGCGCGAGCTCACGCTCGAGGCGCGCAGCAACCCGGAGCTGTGGGCGGCGTGCATCGGCGGCGCGCTGCCCGAGCGCGAGCTCTTCGCGCTCGCCATCGACGTGGGCCTGCGCGATACCCGCATCACCCACCGCTTCGACTCGTTCCGCGACACCTCGGCCGAGGTGAAGGTGTCGCGAGACCTGCGCGTCTCGGCCGTCAACTTCCACGCCCGCAAGCCGCGCGCGGCGAGGGCGTGACCGTGCGGCCCGAGATCCGCACCGCGAGCTGGTGGTACTGGCTCGCCACGGCGCTCGCGCTCGGCGGGGCGCTGGTCGGCGCGGCGCCGGCCGGCGTCCCCCTCGCGATGGCGCTGGTGGTGGTGCAGGCGATCCACCTCGGCGCGCTCCACGGCGCGCGCTCGTTCCCCGTGCAGGTGCGGCTCGCGTATCTCGCGATGCTGGTCGCGGGGCTGGCACCGGGGCTCGGCTTGGTGCACGGGCTCCAGCTCGCCGGCACCGCGATCCTGCTCACCACCGGCTACTGCGCGCTCGCCCGCTGCGTGTCGCTCCTGCCGTGGAACCGCCGCGGGCCGCTCGACCTCGCCGCCCTGCGGCGAACCTTCCTGACGCCACCCGTGCAAGGAAGCATCCTCGCCGCCACCACCATCGCACCGGCCCGGCCGGCGGCGTGAAAGGAAACGTCTCCATGTCGAACGAACCACGCTATTCGGGGCGCTGCTTCTGCGGCGCCGTGCAGCTCACCGTCACCGGCGCTCCCGCCGCGATGGGCTACTGCCACTGCGACTCGTGCCGGCGCTGGTCGGCGGGCCCGGTGAACGCGTTCACGCTGTGGAAGCCCGAGCAGGTGGCGGTGACGAAGGGCGCCGACCAGCTCGGCACCTTCCACCTCACGCCGGCGAGCCTGCGCCGCTGGTGCACCACGTGCGGCGGCCACGTGCTCACCGAGCACCCGGGCTTCGGCCTCACCGACGTCTACGCGGCGACCATCCCCGCCTTCCCGTTCCAGCCCGCGCTCCACGTGCACTACCAGGAGACCGTGCTGCCGGTGCGCGACGGGCTGCCCAAGATGAAGGACCTCCCCGCCGAGCTGGGCGGCTCGGGTATCGTGCTCGCCGAGTGACCGGCACTCCGCGCGCGCCGATCCTTGCCCTTCCCCGTCCGAGCGACGACCCTGACCCGGCCCCGAGCCGGGTCAGGGCTCGGGCGCGCGAACCGGGGGACTCATGCGCACGTTTCTCGTCGCGGCCGGCGCGGTGCTCGCGTCGGCCCTCGTCTCGGTGCCGGCGAGCGCCGGCACGCTCGACACGGTCAAGCAGCGCGGTCAGCTCGCGTGCGGCGTCAACGTCGGGCTCGCGGGCTTCTCGATCGCCGACAGCCAGGGCAAGTGGGTCGGCCTCGACGTCGACTTCTGCCGCGCGGTCGCCGCCGCGGTGCTCGGCGACGCCAGCAAGGTCAAGTTCACGCCGCTCAGCGCCCAGCAGCGCTTCACCGCGCTCCAGTCGGGCGAGGTCGACGTGCTATCGCGCAACACCACCTGGACGCTGACCCGCGACACCTCGCTCGGCCTCGACTTCGCGGGCGTCGACTTCTACGACGGCCAGGGCTTCCTGGTGCCGACGAAGCTCGGCGTGACGAGCGCCAAGCAGCTCAAGGGCGCCACCGTGTGCGTGCAGCCCGGCACCACCACCGAGCTCAACCTCGCCGACTACTCGCGCGCCAACGGCCTCGCGCTCAAGCCCGTGGTGATCGAGAAGTTCGAGGAGTTCACCAAGGCGTACTTCGCGGGCCGGTGCGACGTCATGACCACCGACGTGTCGGCGCTGGCGTCGATCCGCGCGACACTCTCGCCCGCCGCCGGCGAGCAGCTGCTGCTGCCTGAGACCATCTCGAAGGAGCCGTTCGGCCCCGCCGTGCGCCAGGGCGACCCGCAGTGGGCGGACGTGGTGCGGTGGGTGCTGCAGGCGCTGATCGAGGCCGAGGAACAGGGGCTCACGGCGAAGAACGTGGTCGAGCAGTCCACCGCGAGCCCGTCACCCAACGTGAAGCGCCTGCTCGGCACCACCCCCGGCATGGGGCAGGCGCTCGGGCTGAACGAGAAGTGGGCGCTCGAGGCGATCCGTCAGGTCGGCAACTACGGCGAGATCTTCGAGCGCAACGTGGGCAAGGGCTCTCCGCTCGCCCTCGAGCGCGGGCCGAACCGGCTGTGGACGCAGGGCGGCCTGATCTACGCGCTGCCGATCCGATGAGGGTGGGCTGGCGCGCGCTGGTTGCGGCGCTGGTCGCGGCCGCCCTCGGCGCGAGCTGCGGCGGTGACGGCGGCGGCTCGCGGACCACGAGCGCGCCGCCCGCGCTCTCGGTTATCGATCGCTCGATCCGCGACGAGACGGGGCGCACGGTGCTGCTGCGCGGCGCCGCCGTGATCGGCCTCGGCGACTACTTCCAGGGGAATGCCGACGTGCCGTCGTCGGCCGGTGTCACCGAGCGCGACCTCGACCAGATCGCGGCGCTCGGCATGAGCTCGATCCGGCTCTTGGTCCACTGGAGCGCGCTCGAGCCCGAGCGCGGCGTGTTCGACGAGAGCTACCTCGCGCGCGTGGTGGAGGTGGTGGGCTGGGCGCGCGAGCGCGGCGTCTACGTGATCCTCGACATGCACCAGGACGCGTGGGGCAAGTTCGTGAACACCGCGCCGGACCAGGAGTGCCCCGCGCCGTTCGTCCCCAACCAGGGGTGGGACGGCGCTCCCGAGTGGGCGACGATCACCGACGGCAAGTGGCGCTGCCGCTTCATGACCCGCGAGCTCTCGCCGGCGGTGATGACCGCGTGGGAGAGCTTCTGGGACGACCGCGAAGGCATCCAGCAGGAGCTGATCGACACCTGGGCGTGGCTGGCGCGCACCTTCCGCGACGACCCCACGGTGGTCGGCTACGACCTGCTCAACGAGCCCAACTGGGGCCTCGACTACGGCTACACGGTGCAGGTCCGCAAGCCCGCGTTCCAGCGCCGCGCGCTCGCCGCGGTGCGCGCCGAGGAGCGCGCCGACCTGCGCAAGATCGTGTTCTTCGAGCCGACCGCGGTGTGGTCGGCGGTGCCGACCGAGGCGGTGGTGCCGTTCACCGACGACGACCAGATCGTCTACGCGCCGCACATCTACGCCGAGTCGATCACCGCCGACCTCGCGTTCTTCCCCGAGCCGGTGTTCCGGCTTCGCGCCGCGTTCGAGGAAGCGAAGCGCGAAGCGGCCGGTTACGGCACCACGTTCTGGTCGGGTGAGTGGGGCTGGTTCGGCGATCCCACCAACGACTACGCCGCGCGCTACGCGGCGCTCGAGGACGAGTTCCAGGTGGGCGGCGCGTGGTGGTCGTGGCGCGGCGCGTGCGGAGATCCGCACGCGGTGTCGTGGCCGAGCGGCGACTACGGCGACTTCAACGGCAACCTGCTGCTCAGCCGCTGCAAGGACCCGGCGAACCTGGCGGGCGTGGAGGTGGGGCTGGTCGAGCCGCACGCGCGGGTGCTGTCGCGCGCCTACCCGCGGCGCTGGCCGGGCTCGATCACGTTCACCTCCGACCCCGCGAGCGGGCGCCTCGAGCTCACCGGCGAGGCGCACGCCGGCGACGCGCCGCTCGAGGTGTGGATCCCGGGTGGCGGCGAGCCCACGATCACGCTCGCCGGGCTCACCACCGAATCACTCGCGCAGGTGGACGGCGGCTGGGTCCTGCTCGCGCGACCGAACGCGAGCACGATCGGCCTCGTGGCCCTCTCGCGTCCGGCGCCGTGAACGCGCCACGGCTGGCTTCGTCGTAGACGGGGGCTCCATCCGTCGCAGGGCGCACCAACGGCCAGGCCCGGCTCAGCGCTGCCAGGGCTGCGGCTCGGTGCTCGGCTGCCACGGCTTGGCGGGCTGATCGGCCGGCGGCGGCGCGAGCGGGTCCGCGGCGACCGGCTGGTCGATCCACGCGGGCGCGCTGCGGGGGAGCGCAGCGCCGTGCTCGTTGCGCTCCTCCAGCGCGCCGCGGAAGCTCTTGCCATCGGCGATCAGGTCGTCGATCCGCCACAGCCGATCTCCGCGGGCGAGCTTCACCGTGAGGGTGCGCGGCGGCGCCACCTCGATCTCGCGCTCGACCGGCACGCTCTCCCAGCGGTACTGTCGGTACTCGCGCTCCGTGCGGGTCCAGAAGAACGTGACCTCGACCTCGATCGCGTCGACACCCACCCGCGTCGCGCGCCCCGACCGGGCGCGGTTGGGATACTCCTGCGAATCGGTGAACGGATCGCCGTTGACGAACGGCGCCTCGCCGGGATCCACCGGGCGCCGCACCTCGGCGAGGAGCAGCCGGTAGAAGTCGGGCGAGAGCCACTCCTTGCGCTTCGCGAGCGCCGTCTCCGTGAAGCTCATGTCGTGCTTCAGGTGGTACGTGTAGAAGGTCCGCACCACGTGCACGGCCTTGACGAGGTCGCGGTCCGGCTTCTCCTCGCCGCGCGCGGCACCGGCGAGCCCGGACAGCAGCGCCACGACGCACCACGCGATCGAGCCACGTCGCTTCATCGTCCCCACCTCCCGCTCGAGCCGCCGCCAGGGTAGCGCGAGCGCGGCAAACGCTTCAGCGCTGCGGCGGCAGCGGGATCGAGGCCGGCCGGGCCGCGGGCAGCGCGCGCAGCGCGTGCTCGACGCTGGGCGCGAGCGGGTGACCGGGATAGCGCTCGAGGAACGCCCGGAACGCGTTCGCGCCGAGGTCGGGGCGGTCGAGCTTGCGGACGTGGAGCTCGCCGAGCCGGTAGAGCGCCTTGGGCGCGAGCGCGTGGTCGGGGGTGGAATCGGCCACGTCACGATAAGCCCACAGCGCCTCCGCGGGCTCGTCGTTGTCCTCGAACCAACGCGCCAGGACCATGCCCGAGACGGGGTCGAGGCCCAGCGCGGGCAGCCGCTCGGCGAGCGCCTTCGCGGCGTCGAGGAGATGCTCGGAGGGGCCCGCCGGCCTGGCCTTCTCGATCGCGGTGGCGAGCGCCGCGCGCGCCACGTCGATCTCGCCCACGTGCGCCAGCGACTGGGCATGGATCGCGAGCAGCACCGGATGACCCGGATGCGCTTCCAGCGCGCGCAGGCAGTAGCCGCTCGCGTCGCGCCACGCGCGCGAGCGCGCGAGCGCCACCGCCATGTCGGTGTCGGGGTCGTCGGGCGAGGTCTCGCCGCCGCTCGCGAGCCGCCTCTCGAAGAGCCGCTTCTCCCACCCGACACGCTTCAGCACGTACGCGAACGCGGCGCCGTACGCGAAGCCGCCGAGGTGCGCCGTCACCGCGACCCCGATCGCGCCCTGCACCGACGCGTACATGAGCTGCTCGGCCAGCCACAGCCCGATGAGCAGCCACGCCGGCATCCACAGCTCCCCCCAGCGCAGCGAGGTCATCGCGAGCCCGCGCACCCACAGGAACTTCACCTTGGCGTTCCAGTGCCGCACGAAGAACGCACCCATGCACGCCGCCACCGCGCCCGACGCTCCCAGCAGCGGCTCGTTGCTGCCGGCGAGCGCGGGCAGCATCGACGCCGCCGCCACCCAGCCGCCCACCAGGTAGAGCACCACGAACATCCGCGCTCCGTAGCGATACTCGAGCGCGGGCGCGCAAAGCACGAAGAACCACATGTTCCCGGCGAGGTGCCCCCACCCGCCGTGCATGAACAGGTGGGTGACGAGCTGCCACGGGCGGAAGCCCTTGCCGAACACCAGGTCGAGGTTGAGGTCGGTGCTGCCGCGCTCGACGCGCTCGAGGTGCGCCTTCGCCGCGGCCCAGCGCTCCTGCTTGGCGGGCGTGACGCCTGGCACCTCGCCGCGGGGCAGCGCCTCCAGGAACGCGTCCCAGGGCAGCGGGTGCTCGTCGGGGCGCGCGCCGCGCCGGTCGCGGATCGAGTGGACGTGCTCCTGGTAGGCGGAGGCCTGCGCCTCGTAGAGGCGCCGCGTGGCCTCCTCGACCGAGCCGAGATCGCGCTCGGCGAGCACGATCCGCGTCGTGACGAACAGCGCCAGGTTGAGGGCGACGATCGTGATCGTCACCCATGGCACGCGCCGGATGGCCTGGTCGTGGGCGTACGGCAGGAACATGACGCGAACCAGATCACCGCACGTTCGATCAGGCTCGTGCGAGCGTCCGTAGCGCGGGGGCTCGTCCCCCGCCCTGCGACGCCCCCGCCGCTCAGCCCTTGCGCTCGCGCAGCTTCTTCGACTTCTCCCAGTACTGGGTGTGGCACCACTTGCACTGCTGCTGGACGTCGCTGCGCGCCATCTCGGCGGGCATGCGCTGACCGAGGTCCGAGTCGAGGCGCTCGAGCGCCTCGATCATGTCGGCGTTCTTCTTCTTGAAGTCCTCGCTCGGGTACTTCTCCGAGTTGGTCATCACCTCGGCCCGGAACATGCCGGTGAGCTGGGTGACGTAGGGCTGCGCGTGGTAGCCGCCTTTTTCCTGGTAGGTCTCGAGGAAGAGCGCCCACACCCGGCCGATCTCGCGCATGTGCACGGCGATCGGCTCCATCGACGGCTTCTCGGAGCACGCCACCAGCGCGGCGGCGCCGAGCGCGGTCGCCGCGAGCAGCACGGCGGGACGGGTGACGCGGGTTCGCGATCGTCGCTGCATGGTCCCTCCTCGGCTCGGGTCGCGCGCGTCGTCTCGTCGCGCCGCGCGGCCCGGCCCGGTCATCTCGCCCGCGGCACCAGCCGATCGAGGCTCGCGAGCTCGACCTGCGGGATCTCCCACTCGTGGACCAAGTACGCGAGCCGCGAGCCGTCCGGGCTCCACGCGGGCTGGGTGCGGTGGGGGTTGTTCTCGCCGGTGAGGCGAACGCTGCGTTTGGTGGATCGGTCGTAGAGGTGAAGGTCGGTCTCGTCCTTGAAGTCACCGAGCTTGGCGCCCTCGCGGCGATTCGCGACGATCATCGTCGAGTCCGAGATCACGCGCTCGTAGACCAGCCGGTTGCCGTCCGGCGACCAGCGCGCAGTCGAGAGGCGGATCGCGTCGTGGGCGGGGCTCAGCACCTCCTCGGGCTCGCCGCCCGACGACGAGCCCATCATCAGGCTCGCCTCGAGCGACACCGTGTCGGGATCGGCGGCGTGGCCGAACGCGTACGCGAACGAGCGGTAGCTGCCGAACTCGCCGTCCTCGGCGATCGGATCCGGCTCGTACTCCCAGTGCACCCACGACACCGTGAGGCTGTCGCGCCCCACCCACGCGGCGTGCGCGTTCATGCCGCCGTGGGCGACCACGGTCGGCTCGCCGCCGTCGCGCGGGATCGACATCAGGTCGATCCCCGCGAAGCGCCTCGCCTTGTACGAGTAGACGTGGGGCGCCTCCATGCGCCCGCCCGAGTCGTACTCCGGCTCGTAGCGGTCCCACGCGAGGCCCTGCTTCATGTACTCGGTGGTGTTCGCGCGACGATAGAGGAGGGTGCGGCCGTCGGGCGACCACACCGGGTCGTAGCCGCCGTCGCCGGTGAGCTGTCGATCGTCGCGGGTCGAGATCTCGAACACGAAGATCTCGGGGCGCGTCGGCTTGTAGCGCGAGTAGTAGCGGTACGGCCCGACCATCTCGGGCTCGACCTCGACGCCCTTCTCGTAGGCCACGAAGCGGCCGTCGGGCGAGAGCCGGCCATTCGAGCCGTCGAGGGTCATCGCGATCACCTTCGACTGAACGTCGCCGACCGAGATCCGGGTCTCCCAGCCGTCGCCGCCGGCGGTCGGGAAGAGCACGTAGCGCCCGCCGCCCCACGAAGGCCCCGAGCTGCCCTTCCACACCCGCGCCCGCGGGAAGGTGGCGAGCACCGCGCCGCCGCTCACCGGCAGCACGCGCACGTTGGCGTCGCCCGCGCCGCTGTAGCCCCAGGTGACGGACTCGAGCTCGGGCTTCTCGGCCGGCTCGTAGACCGCCAGGTAGCGGCCGTCGACGCTGAACGATGCGCCCCACGAGGCGCGGTTCTTGCCGAGGACGACGCGGTGGTGGCTGCGCTCCCACCGCCAGTAGCCGAAGTAGGCGCCCGCCGCCAGCACCGCCACCACCGCGGCCCACAGCCGGGGGTCGGCGTACCAGCGCCAGCCGCGCTTCGCCGGGCGATTGCGCGCGGCGGCCTCGCGCGACACGTAGCCGCTCGCCGACCGCGCGACGCCGGTGGTGGGACGAGGCTCGATCCCGGCGCCGGCGGCGCCACCCCGCAGCACGCCGGAGCCAGGCTCGCGCAGCGTGCCGCTCCGCGGCCGGCCGGCTTGGTCGGTCGCGGCGCTCCCCGCTCCCGGATCGGCGGCGCCGGAGTGGACGTTCGCCGCGTGCGCCTGGAACGGCACCGCGGGCGACGGCAGGTGGCCGTGCTTCGCCTCCAGGATCGCGATGCGGCCGGCGGCGTAGCCGTTCAGGTGGTCGATCTCGAGGCAGCCGCGGTAATACGCGAGCGCGGTCGAGACGTCGCCCGCCTCCTCGTAGACCTGCGCCATCGACAGCAGCACCTTGGGCTGGTGGGGATCGAAGTCGAGCTTCTGCTGCAGGAACGCGACCCGGCGCTGCTGGCTGTCGCTCAGCTCGATCACCGAGATCGTGGGAGGCGCGGCCGCGGCGAGCAGCGCGCTCGCGGCGCCGGCGACCTCGCTCTCGGCGCTCGCGTCGGCCATCGGCGCGTTGGGGGCGCGCACGCCACCGGGCGGCTCGTAGGGCGACTTCCCGCAGTCCGGACACGTCGCGACTCCGGCGTCGATGTCGGCACCGCACCGCAGGCACATCATGAGGAAGCCCCCCACGGGATAGGCGGTTCCTTGTAGCGAAGCCCGCGAGACCGAGCAAGCCGTTCCCGCGCGGGCGGCGGTGCGAACACGTCGGCGACCGACCATCCGACCCTGTAGGGGAGGGCGTCAGCCCGCCCCCGAGTGGAACCGATCAGCCCGAGCGGGTCCGTGCCACGCGCCGCGCGCCGCGCTCGGGCGCGAACCCGGGCCACGCGAAGGGCGCGCGCAGCTGCCCGAGGTAGTCCTGCGGGAAGCCCGCGGCGTCCGCGCCGGCGAGCCCGACCGCGACCGGCGGCCGCCGATCCGCGGGCAACAGCCACGTGCCGAACACGACGTCCCACACCATCAGGTTCTGGCCGTAGTTGGCGTTGGCCTCGTCGAGCACCGGCGAGTGGTGCCAGCGGTGGGTCTCGGCGGTGCTGAACACGCGGTTCCACCGACCCAGCCGGAGCGGGAAGTTGGTGTGCTTGAAGATGCCGTTCACCGCGGTGAACACGGTGTGCAGCGCGATCAGCTCGGCCCCCGCGCCGAGCGCCACCAGCGGCACGTACCAGCACCCGTACGAGAGCAGCAGATCCACCGGGTGGAAGCGGTGGGCGTTGAAGAAGTAGAGCCGCGGCGCGCTGTGGTGGATGGCGTGGAAGCGCCACAAGAGCGGCACCTCGTGGGCGAGGCGGTGCGTCCAGTACATGAAGAAGTCGCCCACCACCAGCGCCACCGCGAGCTGCGGCGCGAGCGGCCAGTGGCGCGGCCACAGCGAGGCGCCGAACGCCGCCGCGAGCGGCGCCGCCAGCGCCAGCGCGGCGATCGAGAGCAGCGGCCGCAGCGCCTCCACGGTGACCACGCCTGAACCGAGGAAATGCGCCACGTCAACCGCGACGTCCCGGCGCGGGCGGCTCCACTCGGGGACCTCCGGGAAGCACGTCTCGGCGACCGCCACCGCGACGTAGGCCGCGGCGAGCGGCGCGACGAACGCGAGCGAGGGTGGCAAGCCGAGCGCGATCAGCGCCGCCGTCGCGAGCAGCGTCGCGCCCATCACCACGGGAAAGAGAGCGCGCGCGGCGGCGAGCCGCACCTGGGCGGGCAGCGCCGCATCGCTCATCGAGCGAGCCCCCGGACCATGATCCCGGCGAAGACGTCCGCCAGCTCGGCGGGGTCGTGGCTCGGCTTCTCGCCGATGCGGAAGGCCTGCGAGAGCGCGTCCTCGCTGAGCATCCCGAGGAACGCGCGCGCCGCCGCTTCGGGGTCGACGGAGCGGAACGCACCCTCCCGCACGCGGCGCCGCACGTAGCCGGCCACGTAGCCGACGATCGCCTGGATGCGCAGGCGGTGGAACATCACCGCCAGCTCGCTGCCCTCGAGCGCGCCGAAGAAGAGCACCCGGAGGAAGCTCGACTCGGCGCGGCCGAGGGTGAGCACGGTGTGGGCGAAGTCGCGGAAGAACGCCAGGTCGTCGCTGCCCGCGGCCCGCTCGGGCGAGAGCAGCGCGGCGCCGCCGGTGCGCGCGATCTGCCGCTCGATGAGCGCCTCGAAGAGCGCGAGCTTGGAGCCGAAGAGCTTGATCAGCATCGCCTCGCTGAGCCCCGCGGCGCGCGCGATCTCCGAGAGCGGCGTGCCGGCGAAGCCGTGCTCGGCGAAGCGCGCCGCCGCCGCGTCGAGGACCAGCGCGCGGCGCTCGGCGCCGGGCTGCCGGCGGCGGCCGCGCGGCGCGGCCGGGGCCGGCTTGGCCGGAGCGCGCCGGCGGCGCGCGGCGAACGCACGCTGCGCGGCCAGCGAGCGCGCCTTGCGTGGTGCCGCGGGGGCGGCGCGCCGGCGCGGCGACCTGGACCGGCTGCGATCGGGGCTTGTCATGGCGAGGTAAGTAAACGTACGCTTACTTACCTCGACGGTCAACGGCCAGCGGCCCCATGCTCACCAGCGAAGCGCTCCTCGACACCGCGGTCACCGCCACCGGCCTCGCCGACTTCGGCGACGGCGACTGGCGCGAGGGGCTCGAGCGCCTGATCGACGCCCTCGCCCACGAGGCCGACCTCAACGCCACCGGCACGAGCATCGCCGGGTGGTGGATCGGCCAGCGCCTCGCCAACCGGCTGCGGGTGATCGACTGGGTCAAGCACCACCCCGAGGTGCGCCGCCAGCGCGTCGAGCGCCCGCTCTTCGTGCTCGGCATGCTGCGCACCGGCACCACGATCCTGTGCGAGCTGCTCGCCCGTGACCCCGCCAACCGCCCGCTCATGAAGTGGGAGGCGCTCGACTGCGTGCCGCCGCCGCGCGCCGACTCGTTCTCGACCGACCCGCGCATCGCGCGCATGGTCGAGGAGACCGAGTGGACCTACGACCTCAACCCCACGCTCAAGGCGATCCACTACGAGCCCGGCGACGGGCCCACCGAGTGCGTGCCGATCCTCGGCCAGCACTTCCGCAGCCAGGACTACATCGGCATGTTCCGGGTGCCGTCGTTCAACGAGTGGTACGAGCGCTGCGACATGAGCGGCGCCTACCGCTACCACGAGCTGGTGCTGAAGGTGCTCCAGTCCGAGGCGCCGGGACGATGGTCGCTCAAGGCGCCGGGGCACATGTACGCCCTCGACGCGCTCACCGCTGTTTACCCGGACGCGCGGCTGGTGGTGACCCACCGCGACCCCGTCGAGGTGGTCGGCTCGAACGTCGACATGATGCTGCACA